>JBEKLP010000024.1:0-34330 GCA_050010135.1 Anaerolineales bacterium | reverse complement strand
TCCGATTTGGAAAAAATGATCCATGACCCACAGGCTGTAAAAACCCGCGCCGTCCGCCGCGCGGGCGATTTCCGAAAGTTTTCCGGCGATGCCCGCCGGGCCGCCCGGCCAGGTGAAGTTTGGTATCTGCAATCCGATTTTCATAACACTCTCCTTTCTTCGCGGGCCGGATAGCCGATGGCTTGATTCCATCGTTCGGCCGTCTTGCCCGTTACCGATCGTTCCAATCCGGCAGAGGCCCTTGCGTGTAACGGATCTTGCCCGCCGTATTCCAGACCGTCACACCGCCGGCGCCGAGCACTTCCATCTGATGATCGTTATGGAACAGGGCCGTGTTGGCTTCGATTCCGATCAGGGTCAGACCCTGGGTGATCCAACCGCGGACGGGAGCGACCACCCAATCCGGGATTTCGTCGTAATGGGGAATGACCGTTGCGCCCGGAAGCAAACGGAACCCCGCTTGCCGGCTGCGTCCCGAAAAACTGAAAAAGGCTTCGCCCATAATCATGGCACCCGCGCTGCAGCCGGAGAGCAACCCGCCGCTCCGTATTACCGCGAGGATGGATTCCCAAGCGAGGCTGCTTTCCAGCGTTTGATACAGGTATGCCGGTTTTCCGCCTGAGAGGTAAACGAAATTCGCTTCGGCAATTGCGCGCGCCAGGGCGTGGTCGTTCGCGCTGGCGCGATCGACCACGGGCAGTGATTGAACCGGAACGCCCAGGCGGGTGAAATGATCCTCGCCGAGATGGGACCAATAGCCGATCCGCTCGGAGCCTTCGGTGCCCGCGGCGGTGGGCAGGCAAACCACGCGCGGCGGATCGGGGAGGCGACCGAGGAGGATACGGTCCACCGGCTCCATGGGGGGAAGGTATTCACCGCTGCCGACGAGCGCTAGCATGGATTAATCGTATCACGCGACGGGAGAGAGTGTTTGCGGAGGAAGAATTGACGGGGAGAGCAGAAAGGAATTAAGAAAGCGCTCGCAGTAAGTATGAAATTTATTTTTCACGACTTCAATCGGACCGGGGGATTATCTTTGGGGTGGCGGCCGTGGGAGCGGCAGGCAGGATCTGTTTGAAATCCCGGCGCAGGAGCAGCGCGGGGATCAGCCCTACCGCGGCGACGACCAATGCAATCCAGGACATTTCCGCCGTGACGCGCGTCACAGCCTGCAAGCCGGCTTCGGCCATGCGCGCGAAATCGGTAAAGGCTGCGCCCTGCAGCAGCTGGGTGCTGATTTCCGTCGTGCGCCGCAAGCCGTAGGGCGTGAGCAGGCTGACGCACAGGCTCATGCCGATGAGCCTGAGGATGATGACCACGGCTGCGGCAATCCCCCGTTCGGATTCGCCCACGCTGTTGATGACCGCCGTTCCGATGGGCGCGATGGTCAACCCGAGCCCGACGCCCGCCGCGACGAGCCCGGCGGCCATGCGCAGCGTGCCTGCCGCGTCCTCCGGCGTATATCCGCCGGTGAGGAGCGCGACAGCTTGGGCGGCCGTCTCCGGCCGCCAGAGCGTCATCAAGCCGAAACCGAGAATCGCGATCGCCATTCCGATCACCGCCGGGAGACGGTATCCGATCCGTCCGGCCAGCCAACCGCCGAGGAGCGCAGACAATGCGAGGGGTATGGTGAACGCCGAAAGCAAATAACCGCTCACCAGCGCGCCCTGGCCGCTGTCTTTCGCGCCGGCGATGTTAATGAAGAGCGGTACGCTCACCAGCCCGACCATGAGGCAGAACCCGACCAGCAGATTGAGCGCGCTCGCCGCGGAAAAGTTGCGATTTCCAAAGAGATGCAGATCGAGCAGCGGCTGGGACGTACGGCGCTCGTGCCAAAGGAAAAATCCAAAGGCAACGAAGCCGAGGATGAGAGCCAACGGTGCCAGGGCGGTTGAGGTTTTTACCGTTGCCCCCGCATCCCCGGCGCCCAGCCCGAGGTTGAGGCCGGTGAGCGCAAGGCTGATCCATAAAACCCCGGCCCAATCGAACGATGCGCGGATTCGTTTTTCCTCCAGGCCCGTGAGCGCCCAGGCGGTCGCCGCGAAGAGGAGAACGATCAGCGGCAGGTTGATCCAGAAGAGGAAGGGCCAGGCGAGGAACTGGACCATGACGCCGCCGTAGAGGTGGCCCAGCACCCAGCCGGCCGTATCGACCGCCCCGATGAGTCCGAGCGGCAGCGCGCGGCGCTCGGGCGGATAGAGATCGGCGACGAGCGCCATGCTCACCGGCACCATCGCGCCCGCGCCGAAAGCCTGGATCACGCGCCCGGAGATGAGCGCGTACAGCGCCATCAGGCTGCGATCGGGACGCCCTCCGGCCAGGAGGCGCGCGATGCGGTAGGCGATTTGGGCGGGCACGCCGGGCGAGGCCGCCACCCACCATGAGCCGAGGAAGAAGATGACCAGGCAGAGGAGATAGACGCGCCGCCGACCCCACAGGTCGGAGACGCGGCCCATGAAGGTCATGCTGATGGCGTAGGCCAGGAGATACCCGCTGACCGCCCAGGCCGCCGTATCCAGGCCGGTCTGGAGCGGCACGTTGAGACCCGCGACGACGGCGGGAAGGACGGCCGAGATGATCGTGAGATCGAGCGCGCCGAGGAAAACCGGCAGGCAGACAACGGCGAGGATGACCCCGGGACGTTTCATCGGATTTGGTATAGACCTGTCAGGTCCCAAAAATAAACCTCTTGGATTTTAAGGCGCGTTGATTTCAATCGCCGCGTTAATATCGAATACGTCGATCAGCCAGCCGTTTCCGTCCGGCTCAGCGATGTGAATGCGGACGAGGTTGTAGGTGGATTTCTCCATCCAGATATCCGTTGGATAGAGGGTTCCGCTCTCCAGCGCGCCCGCCAAAAGTGGCGCCAGGACCGCGCCGTCGGCTTCGCCGCGGATGTGAATCGTATTCACGCCCTCGATGTTTTCCATGCCTGCCAGTTTGGGATTCTGAATACCGGTCCGGAGCACGGCGGGGATCCCCTCCGCCTGGAACAGCGCCGCTCCGTTGAAGGCGAGATTGGCGGGAGCAGGTTCCATCTTGCCGGTGAGCGGATTCGTGATGAAGTTGCCTTCCGGCAGCCAGAGTACCCGGATCTGGAGAACGTTACCGAAGATCGTCACATTGATCTGCGCGCTCACCCGGTCGGGGGCTTGGTACTCCCCGTTAATCTCGGTGAAGCTCATGTTGGTCTGCGTGTCGAGTACCACCGGCGCCCCTTCGCGAGTGATCTTAAAGCGCGCGCTTTTCATCGCCAGCATCGCGTCCGCGCTTTTTGCCAGCAGCTCGGCCGGGGAGGGGGTTGGGGTGAGGGTCGGTGTCGGAGTGCGGGTCGGCGTCGGCGTACGGGTCGGGGTCGGCGTGCGGGTCGGGAAGGGCGTATTGGTCGGGATCGCGGTGGCGTTCGGAGCCGGATTGGCGCACGCGGCGAGGACGAGTATGGCCAACAACGTTATGACATGTATTTTTTTCATTGCCGGATCTCCTGAATGAACATGAGAAATCGCGCAGGATCTCCTCGCACGATTGTATCAGAGGTCGAATAAGATGATTTTCGTACAGTGGCTGCGACAGGATCGCTATTTACCGAAACAGGCGCCGGTCGATTAATTCGTTCCCATCGCAATTGCATTAAAACCTACACCCCTTGAAGAATTCGCTCCAATCGCCCTCGGAATATTCATTGACCACCAGACAGATGTCGATAGCATTTGGATTTTTCAGATAGATCCAGATATTCCGAAACGCCTCGTCGGCCAGGGCTTCCGGGAACGACGTCTTGAATTCTTCATACCGGCCGTTGACCCCCAAATCGATTTGGATCAGCGGAATTGACGCCTTGCCGAACGATACCAGTTCGAATTTGGGTCGGCGGACCTTGCGGTAATCGACGGTTTGGCGTCCGGCGATTTCATCCAAAGTCCCCGGTAGGATGAAATCCCACGGTTCTCCCGTCGGGTAACAATGATACAAACACCCCCGCTTTATCGTTTCCCGAAGTTGGAGGATGCGCGGATGCGGACCCGTTCCGAACCACGGCAAATTCACACCCAAATGATCGACCCCGGAAATTTCAATCCCGGCGGCCGCGAGACGTTCGGCGACGGAATCAATCTCCAGGTGCGCATACGCGTGTGGACTTTTCTTCTCCACGCCGGTTGTGTTTTCGACAACAATCGAAACGGCTTCTCCATCGGAAAGGAGAAAATCCGCGGAAACTTTGGAACGGGCGGATGGAAAATCGATCGCGAGCAGGGGGTAAAAACCTCGATCCGATTTGGTCAAATCCAAACCGTTGGAACTTCTCTCGCCGAGCGTCTCAAGCAGGGAAACCAGCCGACGATTAAAACCGGCGTATGCCCCGGGAAGGTTTATCGTTATTTTCTCGAGATAATCGGTTGTCATTGTCTTTTGAGGATGCCCAAATGATCAGTTTGGAGTATTAGGCCGGGATTGACCTACCGAATCCTGAAAGAGGAAAAAGGCCGGTTTCATCCATATCTACGAACGCTCTTATGATTTCATGGATCGTCTTTCCCCTGCGGAGATGCAGAAGTCTACAAAATCTGCAATTATGAAAATACTGGTCCGATTTTAAAAAGGAGGGAGCGGGCAGACGCACACACTGGTTGGCGTTTCCGTTGCCGGAAAAGCGGGATTAAAAATCCCGACAATACGCCGCATAACCAAGCCCACCAAATGGGCTCTTGTAAGGGTGCTGACTGCCCGCTCTATAACTTAATTGTAACACCTATGTCAACTGGGTGTGTGGCGTTGAATTTTTCGAATCTCCCGATGAAATGGGCTCCCACCCCCAAGATTGATGGATAACCGGCGAGAAACATGGGATTTGCATCGGAAAGGTTGCATTTTTTCACCGGGATCTTATTGTCCGTTAACCTGATTCTACGCTGCCATTAGTCCCGCGAAGTAAACTCTCCGCAGATATTGTGGCTGGAATCCGCTTGGTCGAAAAATGGCGCCATCCAACTGTCGTAATCGATCAGGTACTGCGGCTTCCAATCATCGGGCGGTCCCTTTTTCATCTTGTCCAGGTGGATTTTCATCGCGATTGCGTTGCCGGTCAATCCATGGTGATTGTCAAATTGTCCCTGCATGGTGATTCCTCCCGCGTTGGAATGGATCCGTTGGATTAATCATCGTCCGTCAGGCGCCGATCCGGCAATATGGATGATGCGCTTCTACGAAATCCTCCGGCTCCCTAAAGAAATCTTCCCCGCCCGGCCGAGAAAGGCCATCCGTTCAACGATTGTAGCCCGCGATCGTCACATGAGCTTGGCGGCATCCGGTATCGGCCGGCGGTTTTGAGGATAGACACCTAAGGGTCTTCTCTCTGTGTCCTCCGGTTCTTTTCGGTGTAATCCGTGTTCCTGTTTTTATTTTTCATCGATCAAGGTGTTGGATACATACGGTTATCCTTTGGGAAATCCACGCGATTCTCCATTTGCGGCTAAAAGCGATACAATGATTCGAAGATTACATGATCGGCATCGACGCCGGTGGAATCCGAACGCAAAATAAATGGGCGTCGGACATTGGTCAAGAAACCCGTGATCCATAATTCCGGGAGTGACGTACCCAATGTACGAATGCCGTTGGTTCATCTCCTTTCATCGTCCCTCTCAGGCAAACATCATACTGCCCGCCCAGTGCCGCACGAACGCGCGGAACGCGCGCCCCTCATCTCCCATCGGCGAAATACCGGATTTTCCACTCCACTCGAATTCCGATGCTGTCGGCTTACGCCTTAGCTTTCACCTATTTCGGGACAAACCTCGCGCCGAAAGGTGCGTCTTCGATGCGGAGCGACATCCCCTTCGGTTACCGACTCGGAGAGAGTCGCCAGCCGCAACGCGGAGGCGCAAGGATTCTGCATTCCATCGCATGGGGGAAGAGGATACCCCGCGGAATCTGGGCAACCAGACCCTACCAGGAGAGCCGCCATGATCATTGGAATATTAAAGGAAATCAAACCGGAAGAAAACCGGGTGGCGATGACACCCGCCGGGGTCGAGGTGATGAAACAGAACGGGCATACGATTTTGGTGGAGGCGTCCGCCGGGGTCGGGAGCGGGTTCCCGGATTCCGCCTACGCCGAGCATGGGGCGGAGATCGTCGCATCCCCCGCGCTAATCTTCAGCCGGGCCGGAATGGTGATGCATGTAAAAGAGCCCCTGCCGCCCGAATACGGGCTGATCCGGAAGGACCAGATCGTGTTCACCTATCTGCACCTCGCGGCCGCCGAAGGATTAACTCGCGTCTTGATCGGAACCGGCGCGGTGTACATCGCCTATGAAACCATCCAGAAGGCGGATGGGACTTTGCCGCTCCTGACACCGATGAGCGAAGTGGCCGGCCGGATGGCGATCCAGCAGGGGGCCAAGTACCTGGAGACGGCCGAGGGCGGCGATGGCATCCTGTTGGGAGGCGTGCCGGGCGTCGACCCGGGATTGGTCCTGATCATCGGCGGCGGCGTGGTTGGGGTCAACGCCGCCAAGATGGCCTGCGGGCTGGGGGCGAAAGTGTATGTGCTGGATAAAAATCTCGACCGCCTGCGCTATTTGAGCGATGTGATGCCGAGTAATTGTTTCCTGTTGATGTCCACCCCGGCCACCATCCGCGATCTGATCACCCGGGCGGACGTCGTGGTGGGGGCGGTGCTTATCCACGGCGCAAAGGCGCCCATGGTGGTCACCCGGGATATGCTCCGGACAATGAAGAAGGGGGCGGTCTTGGTCGACGTCGCCATCGACCAGGGCGGATGTTTTGAGACCTCCAAACCGACGACGCACTCCCATCCGACGTATATCGTGGACGGCGTGGTGCATTATTGCGTGGCCAATATGCCGGGCGCTGTCCCCAAGACTTCGACACTTGCGTTGACCAACGCCACGCTGCCTTACGCCGTGGAAATTGCCAACCGGGGATGGGCCGACGCAATGCGAGGGAATCCGGAGATTCGCACGGGCGCCAACGTGGTTAAAGGCAAAGTTACTTTTCAAGGAGTGGCGGACGCGTTGGGAATCCCGTATACACCGATTTCCGAGTTGCTGTAAACCGGATTATTTCCAATAAAGACGAATAAACCGGGACGTGTGAAATTTGTATATCCCGGTTTTTATTAACCACACGCCGGCCGGTTACGGGCGGAGATGACCATACTGAGGAAAAAAGTAACTATACAACCTCTTGGACCGAAAGGTTTTTGAATTAATTCCGTGTAATCCAGTATCTTCTCGTATACTCCGTATAGGATTTTTCTTCTACGTAGCGAGATATTTCTCTTCGCCGTATATCCGCAGGATCTGGCCGAAGTACACGCGATGATAATCGTTCTTGGAATAATTCCGGTCGATGCCGGGGTCCAGAAATCGCGCCGGATCGAAATCGTCGCAGTAGATTTTTCTGCATTCCAGCGTGAGCTCCGCTTCCGCAAACGCGGGTGAGGAGACGTGCCGTGAGGCCATCGGAGTCAACCCGGCCAAAGCTATTTTGTCGCCGTCGCGGCCGGATTTGCTTCCGAGAATATCCAATGCTTTGCGATAGTTCTCGGGGAATGCGGACAAGGTGAAGTCGTCGAATTCCTCGGTGAAGCGATAAGTGAACCGAGTTGGGCGGACGACAATTTGCGCAAACGGCCTTCCCCACATGAACCCCATGCTGCCCCAATTGACCGTCATCGCGTTGAACCGGCCGGCGGAATAATCTCCCACGGCGAGGACGAACCAGCCTTTCTCCCACTGATGAAACAGCCTCAGAACAAGATCGTTCGGGTTAATTTCGATTTTGGACATGGGTTTTCTCCGAACCGTGCCCATCGGCCGGGTTTTTGCCAACGGCCGAAGAATTCCAGGTAAGGGGTGGATTTTCCCTGAAGCTTGACGATATTTGTATCTTCCGCTGTTTGACGCACCCTCATCAATAAAACTAACTCTCGGCAATCGCCTGGATTGTCTTTAAATGCTCCCGGTAATGTTCACAAGTATTGGCCATTACTGAATTGATCAGCGGCAGTTTGGTGCGGTCATCATATACGCCGGGTTTTTCCAGGACGTCGAAACCGACCGCTTCCAGCGCCGTGAGCAACTCGGCGTGCGTCTGATGCAGGTCTTCCAAGGTATAGGAAACCGAGTTGTTCCGGCTGCGCTCGTAGAAGAGGGCATTGATCTGGTTTTCGTCGAACTGCTCGAGAATACCTTTGTCCACCCGCAAGACCTCGTGCGAAGGCTTCCCCTGTAAATGATGAAAAAGAAGATATCTTTCCCAAAAAGAAATGTGCGCCAGGATATCCTTCGGCGACCAGCTGCCCGGGCCGGTTTTGATCATTTGATCGTGGCTGAGTTTTTCGATCGCTTCCAGAAGCACAGACCAATCCCGATTGATCCGGGAAATAAGCTCCTCTTTGCTCTTGGGCAGGCCTTCATTTTCCGCTTGAGTATCTTCACCCATCTATTTCCTCCATAGGAATTCTTGCATTGCAACTCTTTCCATCGCCCAACGGGTGGTTTGCTCCACGGGTTGGGCCGCGCCTTGTACTGAAATAAACCCCCCATCTGTGTTTGAGTTTTTAGATCCCCCAAGCGCCAATGATAAGTCCGATAAGAATACCGCCAATCGTCCCGAGAGCCATAATGGGGATCCAAGCCTTGGTGATGATGGCTTCCGGCAGACTGAGCAATACCCCGAATAGCAATCCGCTCAGCCAACCGGCGATCTGGAGGTTGGTGGCGCCGATCGCAAAGCCGATGGCAAACCGGTTGACAAACGCGCCTGCCATGGCGGTCCGTTTATCTTCCATCTCAAGGGGGATCATTGTGGCGACGGATATGCCCCCAAACACGATCCCGCAGAGAATGCCGAGGAAGATCTTGGACATGGCAAACCTCCCTTGACTCTAGATTGCCGGTTTCCAGGTCAGCCTGTAACGCACGCCGAGGACGAGTGGATCGCCCGATCCGGCGGCAGAGTAAAAAGCAATGGATTATCGGAAATCTTGGACATCACCCATAGACAGCCGGCATTCATGACGACTATGGAAAACTACCCAAGGAAGGCAATCCCTACGCCTTTGAAAAACCCTGTCTCCCCCGCAGGCTATTATAAAGCAGAAGAAACACACGCCTTATGACAAATCCATTTATGATTTTGGGGAAGAAGCCACCGGCCTTTACTTGATCGCCACTACCAGTATATATCAAGACCGCTGGTGCATCAATAGAGCAGGATAGAACTCACCCCAACACCTCCGACCCAATCATCTTCCCTTCCGACTCCCGCAGCACCAGTCTTTCCCTTCTTGCCAGTACCGGCAGACTTTCCATTCCCAATGCGCTCAGTACCTCATCCGGCCGGCCCGTCGCGTCCGGTTCCAGACGCAGGCGCATCTGCAGTTGGTTGCCATCCAGCGCGAGCGAGAGGATACGCGGGCGCAGGTCGTAAGCTTTTCCGCGCCGTTCGCGCAATAGGTTTGCGCTGGCAAGGAGACTCTCGATCTTCTGCGGGAGGTCCGCCGGCCACGCGCCTTCCAGCGGCACGGTGAAGTAATCACCCGCGACGACGAGTTTTTCCAGTCCGGGATAATTCTCGGGCAGCGCGGTCACCCGGATATCGCTCACACCCGGCGGCACGGCCTCCGCAATCTGGCGTGTGAGCGCATCGACGCCGCATTCCTCGGCCGTCTCGATATCCACAAGCTCGTTATCCCCCGTTACCCCGAGCGGTAGCGCCGCCCCGATCTGGATCTTCGGATGCGGGTGGTAGCCCGAGGAATACGCCAGCGGCACTTGCGCACGCCGTAAAAGCCGCTCCCAGGCGCGGAAAAGATCAAGGTGGCCGGTAAAACGCATCGCCTCGGTCTTGGAAAAGAGGATTCTGTATTTGTAGCGGTTCATCCCGGGCGGACCGTTGGGCAAAATTGGGCTTCCTCGGGCAACGCGTCGCGCAATTCCCGGAAGGTGGTGAGGATCCCGCACCCGAAACACTCCTCGCGGCAGTCGCCGCGGGTGCGGCCTTCGAGGCTGGCTTCGTACTCGCGGCGCAGGTAGTCCTTGCGGACGCCTACATTAATATGATCCCATGGGAAAATTTCATCCGCGCTCCGCTCGCGGCCGGTGTAAAAGGCCGGATCGATCCGGGATTCCTCGAACGCCGAATGCCAGGCCGCGGGTTGAAATCGGTCGGACCAGGCGTCGAAGCGCGCGCCCGCTTGCCAAGCGCGCTCGATCACATTCGCCAGCCGCCGGTCTCCGCGCGCCAGTTCCGCCTCCAGCAGCGTCACGTCGGGAGGGGTGAGGTCGAGCTTGAGTCCGGGGCCGCGCAGCTCGCGCCGGAGGAGATCCTGCTTGGCGAGGATCCGTTCGCGGCTGTCCATGGCCATCCATTGGAAAGGCGTGTGCGCCTTGGGAATGAGCGTGCTCACCCCGGCATGCACCTCGGCCCGGCGACCCAAGCTCCGCCGCCCCTCGGCCAGGACCGCGCGAGCCAGCTCGGCGATTGCGCGCACGTCCGCCTTCGTTTCCCGCGGGTGGCCGATCATGAAATACAGTTTGACCGTCGTCCATTTGCGGCTGTAGATCTCGCGCACGGTTTCGATCAGCTGTTGCGCGGCGATCGGTTTGTTGAGTATCGCACGCATGGAATCGGTTGCCGCTTCCGGCGCGAGCGTAAAATTCCCGCCGCGGCTGGACCGCAGCGCCTCAACCAAGTCGACCGAGACGGTTTCGATCCGCAGCGAAGGGAGCGAGATGCGCAGCCGCGAACCGCCGAATTTTACGCCGAGCGCGCGCACCAGCTCGGCGATGCGCGAGTAATCCGAGGAGGAAAGCGAGAGCAGCGCCACCTCCTCGTAACCGGTGTTCCGGAGGGCGAGATTAATGGAAGAGACGATCTCTTCCACCGGCCGCTCGCGGATCGGCCGGGTGACGTGCCCGGCCTGGCAGAAGCGGCAGCCGCGCGTGCAACCGCGCATGATCTCGATCGCGTAGCGGTTGTGCACGGTCTCGAGGTACGGGACGACCGGTCGCACCGGGGGCGGCGGCAGGCGCGGGACGATCCGTTTGACGATCGGGAAAGGTGTTCCTTGGTTTCCATCCCCGGATTCCGGGATCGGCGCAACGCGGGCAATCGTCCCATCGGTGTAGTATTCCGGCCGGTAAAACGCAGGCACGTACATTCCCCAGATACCCGCCAGGCGATGGGTCGTGGCGAGACGCGACTCGCCGCTACGTTTGCGCCAACGAATTATTTCGATCAGGTCGAGAATCAACTCCTCGCCTTCACCGACGGCGAGGGCATCGAAGAATTCCGCCATCGGCTCGGGGTTGAACACGCCGTGCCCGCCGCCCACGATGAGCGGATGATTTTCCCCGCGCTCGGCGGCGCGGAGCGGGATCCCTGCCAGGTGCAGGGCATGCAGTGCGTTGGTGTAGAGCGATTCGTACGGGAGCGTGATCCCAACCAGGTCGAAATCCGCAACCGGGCGGCGGCTCTCGAGCGAGTAGAGCGGGATCCCCTCACGCTTCATCGCTGTTTCCATGTCGCTCCACGGCAGGTAAACCCGTTCGGCGAGCGCCTCGGGTCGGGCGTTGATGATTTCATACAACACAGCCAGCCCGAGATTTGACATCCCGATATCGTAGATATCCGGAAACAGCAGCGCGATCCGCACCGGCGTGGAATCCCAATCCTTGATGGATTGATTAAGCTCGCCGCCGGTATAGCGGCTTGGCTTTTCCACTTGCGGCAGAATGCGCGGAAGAATGCGGGAGATCGTGTCGGAGTTCACAGTGAAGCAACTTTACCATTTTGAAGGAGGGAAGGGGAGGGGATCGTGGTACGACAGCCTAAATCATGGTTCGGTAGTTCGTTTATTGCCATCCCATCCTTCCTCCCTTTCGTTGGTTCCAACACTCATCGCGTAAGTTCTCCCCCTCCTCCCTTCCCGTGATACGGGAAGGGAGGAGGGGATAGGGGTGGAGGGATGGGATGGGACACCGCTCCAGCTTAGCGGGATCATGTCTCCGAAAAGAGTCTGAGGAGGGGATTGGGGTGGTGAGATAGGGTGGAAAAAGAAAGGAGCAGAATCAGCCCGTCCCGCTGATCTCCCATAGCGTGATTTCCGGCGGGCAGAGGAACCGGATGCGGGGGGCGCTCAGGCCTTCCATGCCGATCCCCCGGCTGACATAGAGCGTCATCCGATCGAGGAGGTAACGACCCACCTCGAAGCGCTTCCCGTAGAGCGAGGAGGCATAGACCGCGCCCATCCCGGGGATGCGCACCTGCCCGCCGTGCGTGTGGCCGCTGAGCATCAGGTCCACGCCGGCCACGGCGGCTTCCGGCGCGAGATCGGGCGTGTGATACAACAGAATCGTGAATCGGTCGCTGCGTCCGCCGAGCGCCGCGAGCATCTTGGGTTCGTCGAGAAACGGTTTATGCGTGCAATCCAAGCCGACCAGATCGAACTCGCGCCCGTTGTGGCGGATGGCGACCTTCTCCCCGTGCAGGGAGTGGATGTGGGTGAAGCCTTCCAGAAGATGCGGCAGCACCTGCGGTTGGTCCACCGGCGGGCTGCCGGAAACGGTGAATGTTCCCAGCGGCGCCTTCCATTCTTCCAGCAGCGATCGGACGTCGGCCCAGGCTTCCGGATCCACCACGAACGAAAGGTTCAGGAAATCGCCGGAAAAGAGAATGAGATCCGGCTTCAGATCGTGGATTAGCCGCTGAAGCTCCTCCTCGCGTTTGGTCATCCGCTCCAGGTGCAGGTCCGCCAAGTGCAGAAGCCGCAACGGCGGTCCCGGAGGCAGCTTCGGACTGATAAGGGTTTGGCGCATAACGGTCAGGCGGTGCGGCTCCACCCAGAAGGCGTAAATTGCCAGGAAAGTTCCCATCGCCTGAAACAACAAAAACCATGGCAGGGGCAGGTAGGCAAACGGCATGCGCAGAATCGCCATCAGCAGCGCCGGAGGTTTGGCGGGCCCGAAAGATTTCTGCGCCGCCGGCAGGGCCGCGATCAGCGCCCAATCGGAAAGAAAGAACGCCAGCAGGATCGCTGCGTGCGGCGGGGAGCCCCGGCTGGGAAGCAATGCCAGCACCAGGAGAAGCAGCGCGAACACAGGCCAGGGCAGGCGCTCGATCCGTTGAGCCAGTTGAATTAAAACGTGGAACGGTCCTTCGTATGTGCCGGGGAACCATTTCCGGTCGGAGAAGTTGGAGCTTCCCATAGGCTCCATTCTACCTCGGGCGGGCTGGGGTTGTATAATGCGGACTTGCGCGATGCTCGATTGGAGAGACGCGGGCAGGGCAGGAGAAATCCATTGGAGGTTCTATGGGGCATTTGATCTTTCCGGAAGGATTCCTCTGGGGGGCGTCGACCGCCGCCTATCAGATCGAAGGATCGTGGAACAAGGACGGCAAGGGGGAGAGCGTATGGGACCGGTTTACGCATCGCAAGTATACAATCCGCAACGGAGATACGGGCGACGATGCCTGCGACCACTACCGGCTGATGCCGAAGGACGTGGCGCTGATGGAAGAACTTGGGCTGAAGTCGTACCGGTTTTCGATCGCCTGGACGCGCGTGCTCCCCGAAGGGCGCGGAAAAGTCAACCCCAAAGGCCTGGGATTCTACGACCGTTTGGTGGATAAACTCCTTCAGGCCGGGATCGCGCCCAACGCCACGCTCAACCATTGGGATTTTCCGCAAGCGCTGGAGGATCTCGGCGGCTGGTCCAACCGGGACAGCGCGGATTGGTTCGCGGACTACGCCCGGGTCGTCTTTGACCGGCTCGGCGACCGTATGGCGATGTGGGCCACGCATAATGAACCCTTCATCGTCGCTTTTCTCGGCTACGCCACCGGGGATTTTCCGCCGGGCATCTCCGATTACAGCCGGGGCTACGCCGCCGCGCACCATCTGCTGCTTGGCCATGGCAAGGCGGTGGATGCCTATCGCCAAGGCGGCTACCACGGAAAGATCGGCATTGTATTGGATCATCCCAACATCGTGCCGGCCTCCGACTCGAAGGAAGATACCGCCGCCTGCGACCGGGTATATTCCAGCAGCCAGGGATTGTTCTTCGATGCGGTCTTCAAGGGCCGGTACGCGAAGTCGATGCTGGATTGGATCGGGCCGATGAAACCGGATGTGCATGCGGGCGACATGGAACAAATATCGCGTCCGATCGATTTTGTGGGGGTCAATCATTACAGCACGCAGCTTATCGACGCCAGCGCCCGCGCCGGATTTTTCAAGGCCACCAAAGTGGAATACAGCTCCCCCGGAATGGGAAAGACTTTCCTGGGATGGGGGATAAATCCGCAGGGATTGACCCAGGTATTGGAAGGAATCCGGGACTGCTACGGCAACCCACCGGTCTATATCACCGAAAACGGCTGCGCGCTCGAAGACCGACCGGATCCCAAAGGATACGTGGAAGATTGGGGGCGGGTGGATTATCTGCGCGGACATATCCGCGCGACGCATCGCGCCATCACCGAAGGCTGCAACGTGCGCGGGTATTACGTCTGGAGCCTGATGGACAATTTCGAATGGGCCAATGGGCTGGAGCCGCGTTTCGGAATCGTCCGCGTCGATTACAAAGCCATGCGCCGGATTCCCAAGCTTAGCGCGCGCTGGTACCGCGACGTGATTCAGCAAAACGGTCTCGACGAGTAGGGGTCGATACACCGCGTGCAGAGCAGCGCCGCGATAAATCGTGGCGCTCGGATACGAAGCCCGCATTCGCGGGCTGAGAAATAATGCATCAGCCCAGGAGGGACATCGTGTCCTAGCGCGGGGATTCATCCCCGCGCGAACGCCACACGATGATTCAAAGCACTGCAACATATAGCCCGCCCGCGATTTTCTAAAGGCGGGCGTTTCATTCCCCGCCGCCTCGGACTAATTCCGGCTCCATCCCATCCTCCTACCCCTAGCTTGGTTCCATATGTAAGATGAATCCTCGTATGCCCCTCCCTCCTTCCCGTTATACGGGAAGGAGGGAGGGGAAAAAGGGGAGGGAGGATGGGGGGGCAAGCCGTCAGGGGCTGCCGATTGACCCCCTTTGGCGCCTCTGGTAAAATCCGCCCTCGGCGTTGTACCCTTCGCCGGCGGCCTCCCCTCGGGAGGCCGAATCTTCGGAGCGCTAGATGCGCCCGTTACCCAGGAAAGGGCTTGACGATGAAAGTACTCCTCCTCAAAGACGTATACAAACTTGGACGGGCGGGGGACGTGAAGAAGGTTGCCGACGGATACGGCCGCAACTTTCTCCTCCCGCAAAAACTGGCAGTTCTGGCCACGCCGGGCGTAATCAAGCAGGCGGAACGCATCCGTTCTGCGGCCATGGCCGACCGCACCCGCCTCAATCAGGAAATGGGCTCTGTGGCGGAAAAACTGACCGCGGTCACGCTGAACTTTTCCGCGCGCGCCGGCGAGACCGGCCGCCTGTTCGGGTCGATCACCACCGGCGACATCTCCGCCGCCATCGAACGCGAGACCGGCATCCACATCGACCGCCGCCACATCGCACACCAGCCGCTGCGCGAGTTGGGTACCCACAAAGTTCCCATCCGGCTGACGGTGGATCTCATCCCGGAGGTTGTGGTCGTGGTCAGAGGCGAGGGCGAAGAAGGACAAGCGGCCGTTGTGGCACCCGTCCCCGCCGCGCCGCCCGCATCCACCGAGTAATCCGTCGCTTTCCAACCAAAGGCACGGCGGCTCATGGCCGAATCACTTGGCAGCCTCCTCCGCCAGAAAAGGGAGTCTCTCGGATTAACCATCGAAGAGGTCGAGAGGCATACCCATATCCATGTCAAACACCTGAAAGCCATCGAAGCCGACGACCTGAGCGCCATCCCCTCGGTGGCTCAGGTGCGCGGTTTCATCCGCAACTACACCACATTTCTGGGAATCACTCCCGAAGAGGTCGCTTCACGGACGGGCGGGACGAAACCGAAACCGGCGAGTCCGCCCCCTCCAACGATTCCCCCGCCGATTCCTTCCGCCTCCTCCGCGCCAACTCCCGCCCCGCGCACCGCTCCCAACCCGGCGACCGAACCGGTCTCACCCTTCCGCGAGAATCCCTCCACCGGCGTTCCGACTGTTCCCCGGCCGGAAACGTACGCCCGGCCGCGAGCGCTCTCCGACCGGTCGATCGTCCGCGAATGGTTCCGTTTCGACCGGATTTTCGGCGGCATCATCGCCGTAATCATCGTCGCACTCCTGGCGTGGGGCGGATACTCCATGATTGTGAGTTTCGCCGCCACCCCCGAGTTGACGGTCACCGGACCCTTGCTTGCCGTCGGATCGGAAACGGTGACGGAATCCCCCGCGCCGGGCAGAGCGACTCCGTCCGGAACCGTCGAAAACGCGACCGGTGAACTCACGCCGTCCGGAACGGTGGAAATCGCCCCCGGAGAAACCCCAACGGAAAATATTGTCCTCCCGGGAACGATCTCGGTGGCGACTCCATCTCCTACATCCTTTCCCACCCCGCTGGGGGGAGTGTACACGGATGTGCGCATCCACATCACCGTGCTGCAACGCGCCTATCTCATGGTGAACGTAGACGGGATTATTAAGTTCTCCGACCGCGTGCTGCCGGGCGAGACGTACGATTTTGTCGGCCAAAAAACAGTTACCATCTCCACCGGCAACGGCGCGGGAATCAGCATGCTCTTCAATGGGGTCGACGAGGGGGCGCTCGGGCGGTTCGGGGAAGTGGTTGTGCTTACCTACACACCGCAAGGCGTTCTGACGCCCACTCCCGAGGCCACACTCACCCCGACCATCACGCCCACCCCGACCGTCACGCCCACACTCACCGTCACGAAAAAACCCTGATGCCATCCCCCCGGCGGTACTTCCTGCTCACGCTTGGCTGCGCCAAGAATACGGTGGATTCGGATTCGATGGCTGAGCTGCTCGAGCGCGGGGGGTTGCTCCCGGCCCGGCGCCCGGTGCTGGCGGACGTGATCGTGGTGAATACCTGCGCTTTCATCGAGCCGGCGCGCGAGGAATCACTCGCTGCACTCCGCGAGCTCGCCGCCAAAAAACGGCCCGGCCAATGGCTGATCGCCGCCGGCTGCCTCTCCCAGCGCATGGGAGGAGAACTCGCGCGGCTCGTACCCGGACTCGACGGGGTGATGGGGACACGCCGTTGGATGGACGTCCTGGCGGTGCTGGAGGAAATACGCACCCGCGCTGACGACTCGACCGTGATCCATCTACCGCCCGCTCCGGCCACCGGAAAGGACGAACGCGGCGTGCTTCGTATCGCGGTGCGCGGCGCCAGCGCCTATCTGAAAATCGCCGACGGCTGCGGCCGCCCCTGCGCGTTCTGTGCCATACCCGCCATCAAAGGACCGGCCGTGAGCCGTCCCATGGAACGAATTCTCGACGAGGCGCGGGCGCTCCAGGACCGGGGCGTGCACGAGCTGGTTCTCCTGGCGCAGGATACGACCACATACGGACGCGACCTCGGAATGCGCGACGGGTTGGCTGCGCTGCTGGAAGGTCTGGCGGAGGCAGCGCCACGCATCGATTGGATTCGCGTGATGTACGCCTTTCCGGGCGCGGTAAGCGATCGCCTGATCGACGCGATGGCGTCCCATCCGAGAGTGCTCCCGTATCTCGACCTCCCGCTGCAGCATGCCCATCCCGCTGTCCTGCGCCGCATGCGCCGCCCCGCCAACCCCGACGATGCGCGCCGGATGATCCAGCGGATGCGGGAGCGCCTGCCCGGCCTGGCCGTGCGCACCGCGTTCATCGTGGGGTTCCCGGGCGAAAGTGAAGCGGAGTTCGAAGCGTTGCTGGGGTTCGTCCGCGCAGTGCGCTTCGACCGCGTGGGCTGTTTCCTGTATTCGCGCGAAGAGGGAACCGCAAGCGCCGACCTCCCGGACGACGTCGCTCCCGCGCTCAAGGAAGAGCGGCGGGAGAGATTGATGGAATTGCAGCAGGGCATCTCGCTTGAGGAGAATCGCTTGTGGGTGGGCCGGACGCTCGATGTTCTGGTGGAGGGGCGACGCAAGGGTCTTTCCGTCGGCCGATCCTACCGCGATGCGCCGGAAGTGGACGGCGTGGTGCTGATCGAAGGGGATGCGCCTCCCGGCGCGATGGTGCGCGTCCGCGTCACCGGCGCACTGCCGTACGATCTGATCGGCGTGCTGGAGGAAGAAAAGGCGGCCGGAGAGAATCTCCGGCACTAAAAATTGTAGCCGGGATCGACGATCCCGGCTACAATAATATTAACAGCTTTGAGGCATGACAAATTACGAATTCGGAAACGAATATTCGAAAGATTTACTTCTGATTATCCGCCGGGTTTTTCTGCGTTTGGTTTGGGACGGTTTCCCCTTCGGTTTTTTCCGGAAGCGTGCCCTCTTCCACCTCGCGCCACGATCCCTTCACCGTCACTGCCATCAATTCATCCCAGTGTTCCTTCACGACGTCAGGCGGGCAAAGTTCCACGAACAGCCACAGGCTGGCCAGGAAGATTCCCAAATCGTCCAACTGGCCGATGACGGGGGCGAAATCCGGAATAAAATCAAAAGGAAATGCGACATAGATCAATCCGGCGACCGGGATAAGCTTCCATACCCACAGGACGCGGCCGTCGCGCATCAGCCGCCAGATTAAGCGCGCGCGAAATATGGTCTGGCGGACGACGTTTCCCTGCGGTGCGGGCAAACTGGGAGGTTGAGTAGTCATGGTTTCGCTCCAGAAGGGCATTATATCGCCTCCACGGTTGAAATCACTCCGCCGGGGCGGATTTCCTGTATCCGCGCGGGAATGGTATATTTTAGTCGTCGGATTTTGCCTTCCGGGAGAAGCCTATGCGGATCGCCATTCTCAGCGATACCCACGACAATGTCTGGAAACTCGACTGCGCAATGCCCCATCTAGCGGACGCCGATGTGATCCTGCATTGCGGCGATCTGTGCTCGCCGTTCGTCACCCAGCGACTGATCGCCGGGGTCAAGGGCAAGCCCGTGTACATCGTCTGGGGCAACAACGACGGAGACCGCCGGCTGCACCTTCTGGTCTCGGCCGGAGCGGAGAACATCCACTTCCTGGGTGAGTTCGGCGATCTGACAATGGACGGATTAAAGATCGCTCTCACCCACTATCCGGAAATCGCGCGGCCGCTGGCGGAATCCGGGAAATTCGACCTAGTCTGCTACGGCCATGATCATAAGGCCAACGAGGAACACATCGGACGGACGATCCTGCTCAATCCGGGTGAAGTCCACGGACTATTCGGGCGCAGCACGATGGCGCTGTTTATGACGGGCACGAAAAAAGTCGCAACGGTGGAGTTGGGGAAATGAACGCGATTGAAGCGGTAATTCGTCGCGCGTTCTCCCTTCCCGATAACCATCCCATCCTCTCGCCCCTTGATCATTTCCCGTTGCTGGTCGAATCCTCTTATCCCCTCCCTCCTTCCCGTATGACGGGAAAGAGGGAGGGGTAGGGGTGGGAAGATAGGATGACACAGTCGAAAACAAGAAGAATGGAGTGGCAGGGGTTGGAGGATGGGATGTTTGCAGCGATATCGGTCGGTCGATGGTAAAAATAAAAAGTGCCCCTGCGGCGACTCGAACGCCGACATCCACCTCCGGGGGGTGGCGCTCTATCCATTGAGCTACAGGGGCGTAACTGCCCGGATTTTACCATAGCACCGAAAGGGGAAATCTCGGAAAAGGAGACGGGAGATGCCTGTAAAAAAAATCGGATGGGTTTTGTGCGTCGCTGCGTTGATCTTTTCCATAACCCTTACGGGTTGCAGCCGGAAGGGATCTTCCACCTCTACGCCGGGAACCGGCGAGGAACACACGCTGCCCTCGGCGCAGGCGGGATATCCGAACGGGTCGGTGACTCTCACCCCCGAGCCCGGGTATCCGCAGTAGCAAGCGCCGGATATTGGAAGGAGAATCACATCCTATGACAGGTCGCCGGCTCCTGGCGGTGTTTGCGCATCCGGACGATGAGACCTTCGGGGCGGGTGGAACGCTGGCGCTGTACGCGCAGCGCGGCGTGGCGGTTCACCTGGTGTGCGCCACGCGCGGCGAGGTGGGGGAAGCCCCGCCGGACTTGAAGGGATTTCCGACGGTGGGCGCGATGCGCGAATCGGAATTGCGCTGCGCGGCGGGGATCCTCGGCCTGGCAGGCGTCCATTTTCTTGGCTACCGGGATTCCGGCATGCCGGGCTCGCCGGAAAATACCCATCCCCAGGCGTTCGCCGCCGCTCCGCTGGAAGAGACGGCCCGGGCGACGGCCCTCTATATCCGGCAGCTGCGACCGCAGGTGGTGATTACGTTCGACCCGATCGGCGGCTATCGCCATCCGGATCACATCGCCGCCCACCGCGCGACGGTCGAAGCCTTCCGCCTTGCCGCAGATCCTGGGTGGATCTTTGCGGGCTCCGAACCGTATCAATCCCAAAAGCTTTATTTCCACAACTTCCCGCACGCATTCCTGCGCTGGGGGGTGCGGCTTCTGCGCCTCCTGGGGCGGGATCCGAGCCACTTCGGAAAAAACAGGGACATCGACCTGGCCGCCCTGGTGAACGTGGATTATCCGACCCATGCCAAAATCGATATCTGGACGGTGCTGGAGATCAAGGAAAAGGCGTCGGCGTGCCACTCCAGCCAGGGCGGCGGGGGAATGGCATCCGCCCAACGCTGGATCGCCCGATTGTTCGGGGCGTCGGAATCGTTCACCCGCGCGTATCCGCTCCCGCCGCCCTCTCGCCTCGAGCGCGACCTGTTTGCGGGGGTCGACGAGGAGAAATAAGCTCGCCTGCCGCTCCTGGCTTGACAACCGGAAAACCGGGTGATACCATGCAAACGAACGACGCGGGATTGGGTAAGCAGGCAAAGGAAGCCGCTTCGGAAACCGCCGAGCGGTTTTTTTTTATGCCCACCCCCGGTCCCGATTCGGAAATTTTTCTTGCAACAGGAGGCAAGATGGCAGATCGCATCGTCGGTACCGTGAAGTGGTTCAATGCCACCAAGGGCTACGGTTTCATTGCCCGCGATGGCGGCGAAGACGTGTTCGTTCACTTCTCCGCAATAACGATGGAGGGATACAAAAAGCTGCACGAAGGCCAGAAGGTCGAGTTTGAAATCGAAACCGGCCCCAAGGGTCTTCAGGCGGCTCGGGTAACCCCGATGGAATAATTCAGACGCCGAAAACCAAAAAACGGCCCGTGCAAGCGGGCCGTTTTATTTTTTTAAAATATGTTGCCGGGGTCAGCGACCCCGGCAGCCGGGAACGCCGAAGAGAATGCAGCCGGGATCGACGATCCCGGCTGCAAATTATTTCTACCGACGTACCTTTCCACCCAGCTCTCCCTCGAGCGCGCGGATGATCCGCGTGCGGATCTCCTCGGCTTCCGTGCTTCCCAGGGTCCGGTCCGGCGCCTGGTAGGTGAGCGCGAACGCCAGACTTTTATTTCCCGCCCCGGCCTGCTCGCCGCGATACACGTCGAACAGCTGGACGGATTGCACGATCTCTCCGCCGGAGGAGCGGATCTTCTGGATCACCCGTTCGACGGGGACATCCTCCGCCACCGCGACGGCCAGGTCTTCGAGCACCGGGGGATATTCGGAAATGGAATGGACGGGATACTGGCGCAAAAGGTAAGGCCGCAGAAGTTCGAAGTCGAATTCGGCTGCGAGAAGGTCGTGCCCGGCCCATTCGAAGCGCGCCGCAACCTGCGGGTGCAATTGGCCCATCACGCCGAGCGCCGTTCCGTCGACGAGGATTTTGGCGCAGCGGCCGGGATGGAATCGCGGATCACGCGCGGATTCGAACGCGGGAGAGGGAACATGCAGCCCCGACAGGACGCCTTCGAGAATTCCCTTCAGGTCGAAAAAGTCCGCCGGTGTGCGGTCGGACGGCCGCCAATCCCTGCTCTCGCGCGGCCCGGCCAGCACGATCGCGAGTTCGACCGGTTCGGCCGGCAGCGGTTTGCCCATGGGCAGGTAAACCGGTCCCAATTCGAACAGCGCCAGGCGGTCGGTGCGCGACGCATTCCGTGCGGCCGTTTCCAGCACCGAAGCCAGCACCGAGCGGCGCATCACCCTGCGCTCCGGAACGATCGGGTTGGCCAAGCGGACGTATTCCGCGGCCGGCACTTCCGTCCCCGGCGGATAGACCGCCGCTTCCTTTTCCGGCGCGGTCAGATGATAGGTGAGCACTTCCTGCAGCCCGAGATTGACCAGCAGGTCCCGGGCGGCTTCCTCCTGTTCCAGGCCGGGGTTGCCGCGTTGAATGGGAAGGAGGTCGGCGATCTGGATCTCCGGGATGCGCGCGTATCCATAGATGCGCGCGATCTCCTCGATCAAATCCGCCTGGCCGACCACGCCCGTGCCGATATCCAGGCGGTGATCCGGAGCGATCACCTGCAGCGTCAGGTCGTCGTCGGAAATTTTTCCGCTCCGCCTGCGCCGGGCGGGGGCTTCCTTCACGCGGCAGACAAACTCCAAGCCTTCGAGGATCTGGGCGACCTTGCGCGGGGGAATATTCACGCCCAGCAGCCGACGGACTTCCTTCATGGGAAGGTCGACGCGCACGACGGGCGCCTTGCGCGGATAGGAGTCGACCGTATCGCGCGAGATGATCCCGCCGCCGAGCGTGCGCATCAGTTCGGCCGCGCGCCCGAGTCCGCGCAATGTGGTGGCCGGGTGCACGCCGCGCGAGAATCGGAAGGCCGCTTCAGAGGGCAGCTTTTGGGCTTGCACCGTACGCCGGATGGAAAGGTAATCCCAGGCGGCGGCCTCGAGCAGAATGTTGACCGTGGCGTCGCGCACCTCGGTCTCGGCGCCGCCCATCACGCCGGCGATCGATAGCGGCCCCTTCTCGTCGCACACCAGGACGGTGAAGTCGTCCAGGGTCCGGGTCGCTCCGTCGAGCGTGACGATCGTCTCGCTCGGATGCGCGGTGCGGGTGATGATCGTCACCGCATTCCCCGACGCGCGAGCCGCCAACGAATCCCAGTCGAAAGCATGCAGCGGCTGGCCGGTTTCCAGCATCACATAATTGGTGATGTCGACGATGTTGTTGATCGGGCGCATGCCGGCGCGCGAGAGTCGGCGTTGCATCCATGCCGGGCTGGGGCCGATCTGCACGTCGCGCAGAAGGATCGCCGTGAAGCGCGGGTTGAGCTCCGGATTCTGGATGCGGATGCGCAGGAGTTTCTTGAGCGGTTCGCCGGAGGCGCGGAACAGGTACGATGGCGGGCGCAATTTGCGGCCGGTGAGGGCCGACACCTCGCGGGCAATCCCCACCATGTTGGCATTGCGCGCCATGTTGGGATTGATCTTCACGTCGAGGATCACGTCGCCTAAATAGTCCGCCAGCGGCGTTCCCGCCGGAGCGTCGTCGGGCAGGATCATCACGCCCTCGTGGTCGGATGAGATTCCCAATTCCTTTTCCGAGCAGATCATCGAGTAGGATTCAACGCCGCGGATTTTCATCCGCTGCAGGGTGGTCAGCACATTTCCCGGCTGATGTCCGTCGTAGAGCACCGCCCCTTCCCGGGCATACGCCACCTTCAGCGGCTTGGCAAGCGGTCCTTGGCCCTTGTAGGGAAACAGGTTCGGCGCGCCGGTGAGCACGGTATGGATGGTCTGCCCGTCATCGAGTTTGCATAGAACCAGGCGGTCGGCGTTGGGATGCGGAAGAACTTCGAAGACCCGGCCCACGACGATTTTCTCGCGGTCCCAAGCCAGCCCCTTGGCTTTCGGACCCCGTCCTTCGCCCGGCAGCCCGTCGATATATCCGCTGAGCGGAGCTAGTCCGATGTATTCGATCGATTCCACTTCCAGCCCGGCGAAGGTGAGGCGCGAGGCGATTTCCTCCGGAGGGAGGTCGAAATCCACGTATTCTTTCAACCAAGATAGAGGAACCTTCATAGTAAGACTCCCTTTGGATCGAGAGTAGTTTCAATCAGAGTTCGTGGACCATCGACCATGAACCACGGACCATAGAGCATCGACCACCGACCACTGATTTGGACTTTGGGCTATGACCAATATTCTTTTTTGGATTTCTCGCCAATTCACCAAAGACCAATGGAGAATTGTGTCGGCGATGGTCCATCGTCCATAGTCGATGGTCGATTTTAGAACTGCTCCAGGAACCGGAGATCGTTGCCCCAGAAATATCGAATGTCCTCGATCCCGTGGCGCAGCATGGCGATTCGCTCCGGCCCCATGCCGAATGCAAAACCAGAGAAAACCTTCGGATCGTATCCGCCGTTGCGAAGGACGGTCGGATGGACCATCCCCGATCCGAGAATTTCCAGCCAGCCGCTGAATTTACACACCGGACAGCCCTTCCCTCCGCACACGAAGCATTCGACGTCCACTTCCATGCTCGGTTCGGTGAAGGGGAAGTGGTCGGCGCGGAATTGGGTGCGCGCGCCCTCGCCGAACATCCGCCGGGCGAAATCCGCCAGCGTGGCTTTTAGGTTGGCGAAGGTTATGCCCGGTCCGACGGCCAACCCTTCCACCTGATGGAATTGGATTTCCGAGCGGGCCGAGATCTGTTCGTAGCGGAAGCACATCCCAGGCAGGATCACCCGCAGGGGAGAAGGTGCGAACTCGCGCATGGCGTGGATCTGCCCCGGGCTGGTATGGGTGCGCAGCAGGACGCCCTCCTCGGTGGTGTAAAAGGTATCCCACATATCACGGGCGGGGTGGTGCGGGGGAATGTTCAACAGGGTGAAGTTGTAATCATCGAGCTCGACGTTTGGGCTGCGGTAAATTTGGAATCCCATCTCGGCCCAAATCGCATAGATCCGGCGCAGGATCAGTGTGGAAGGATGCAATCGCCCGCGGCGGAGGGGACGTCCCGGAAGGGTGACGTCGAGCGCCTCGCTTTGCAGCGCGTGGTCCAACGCCGCGGCGTTGATTCGCTCCTCGCCGGCGGCGTAGGCCGATTCCAAGGCGCGTTTCACTTCATTTCCGCGTTTGCCCGCCAGCGGGCGTTCCGCGGCCGGGAGCTTTCCCAGGTCGCCGAGGAAGGTCGAGAGCGGGGCGCTGCGTCCGAGGTAAGCCTGCTTCCAGGCGGCTAGTGCCGCCGGATCGTTCGCCTGCGCCAGCGCCGCCAGGGCTTCCTGCTCCAGCGTGTCCAATTGCTCCAGCATCATTCCTCCTTAAAAAGAAACCCCCGTCCGGTTCAGGGACGGGAGGGACCTCCCGCGGTGCCACCCTGATTGCCCCGGATCGGGGCCTGCTCGCCCCGGCACCCCGGAGCACGCTCCCGGAGGACCGGTACCCCGGCTAACGGTGGGGTTCCGCTTCCATCTACTGGCCCCGACCGACAGAAATGCACTTTCAAACTCGGCCAAAGCGTTCAAAGGAAGGGCTTGGGAGGGAACTTCTGCGGCTCGCTTTCGGGAACGGATTTCAGTCCAGGTCCATTCTTCCCTGTCGATGCCCGGCCGCATACTTTCCTCTTTCACTGCCTTTTGGAGATGTGGGAATTATCTCCCAACGGAAAGTTCTGTCAAGTGAGACGAAGCGCCCGGCGAGGCGGAAAAGCAACGCAGGGGTAATGGAAGGAGAATTGGGCGGTGTGGATTAACGCAGGACTGCTCAGGAAAATTTTCCCTTCAGGCAGGCGACGGACAATTCAACCGCACCGTCCAACCCGCAGTTGGAGGTGTTGATACTGAGATCGTACAGGCGCGCATCCGTCCAATCCTGGCCGGTGAAAGCACGGATATAGGCTGCCCGATCCCGGTCGTTGTCCTCCATCAACTTTGCGGTTGCCGGTGCCGAAAGATGATACAGGCCTTCCAGACGCTCAATCCGGGAGGGCGGATCGGCGAGAATCAGGAGCTTGAGATGGCGCGGATGGTCGCGGAGGATATACCGGCCGCAGCGGCCGATGAAGACGGCGCTGGTTTTTTCTGCGATGCGCAGTATGGTCTCCGATTCCAGTTGGAAAAATTCCCGGTCGGTTGGAATGTAGCGGTCTGCCGTCAGGTTGAGGGCCGGATCCAGCAGCTCGGCCGTTCGCGAATAGGATTGCCAGAATGTCCGCAGGCGCTCCTCGCGATGCGCCAGGTCGGCTTCAGCCATGTGAAGCCGGTTCGATACCCGTTTAAGGATCTCCCGGTCGAAGAACGGGATGTCCAAACGCTCCGATAGTTTCTTCCCCACCGGCGCGCCGCCGCTGCCAACCTGATGGCTGATAGTGATCGCATACAATTTTTCGTTCATGGTTCCTCCGGTGCAGGCCCGCAGCGCGGGGCGCCGGGCGATCCTCCCCCGCCTCCTCCGGAAAAAGGATGCATGCCGGAAAAGGATCGCCCGGGGATCGCAGGATTCCGTTTTCCGTCAGCTCGCCTGCACCTTTTCGAACTGGCTGTTATACAGATCGGCGTAGAAGCCATGGCGGGCCAGCAACTCTTCGTGCGTGCCCTGTTCGACGATGTCGCCGTTGTTCATCACCAGGATCCAATCCGCATCGCGGATGGTCGAAAGCCGGTGGGCGATGATGAAACTGGTGCGCCCTTTCATCAGCGTATCCATCGCTTTCTGGATCAACACCTCGGTATGGGTGTCGACGGAACTCGTGGCCTCGTCCAGAATCAGGATCGAGGGGTTGGCCAGGATTGCGCGGGCGATCGTCATCAGCTGCATCTGGCCCTGGGAGATATTGGTCGTCTCCTCGTTGACCATCATGTTGTAGCCGTCCGGTTGGGTGCGGATGAAGTGGTCGGCGTGGGCGGCTCGCGCGGCGGCGATCACTTCGTCGTCGCTGGCCCCGCTCCGCCCGTAGCGGATGTTCTCCATCAGCGTGCCGTTGTAGAGCCAGGTATCCTGCAGCACCATGCCGAACATGCAGCGCAGATCGTCTCGCGCAAACTCACGGATGTCGTGGCCGTCCAACAGGATGGCGCCGCTCGAGACGTCGTAGAAGCGCATCAGAAGTTTGACCATGGTGGTCTTGCCGGCTCCGGTCGGACCGACGATGGCGATCTTCTGCCCGGGTTGGACCGTGGCCGAAAAGTCGTTGATGATGATTTTATCGGGGCTGTAGCCAAAATGGACGTCCTTGAACTCCACCTTGCCAAGCACGCGTTCCGGCTTGAGGGCGTTGGCGACGTCGGGTGTTTCCTCCGGCTCGGCCAGGAACTGGAACACGCGCTCGGCCGAGGCGGCCGTTTGCTGGAAGACGTTGGAGATGTTGGCAATCTGCGTGATCGGCTGGGTGAAGGAGCGGACGTACTGGATGAACGCCTGGATGTCGCCGATCGTGATCATGTTGCGCACGGCCAGGTATCCGCCCAGGATGCAGATGGCCACATACCCCAGGTTGCCCACGAAGTTCGTGATCGGGAACATCAACCCAGAGAGGAACTGGGATTTCCAGGCCGAGTCGTAGAGGGTGTTGTTGAGCCCGTCGAATTGTTCGACGCTTTTTTCCTCGCCGTTGAAGGCCTTCATGACCACGTGGCTGCCGTACATTTCCTCTACGTGGCCGTTGACGTGCCCCAGGTAATCCTGCTGCCGTTTGAAGAAGACCTGCGAAACGCTGACGATCGCGGCGATGATCAGGAACGACAGCGGAAGCATGGCCAACGCCACCAGGGTCATCTGCCAGCTGATGGTGAGCATCATTACCAGCACGCCGATGAGCGTCGTTATCGAAGTAATGATCTGCGTCAAGCTCTGGTTCAGGGTCTGGCTGACCGTATCCACGTCGTTGGTCACCCGCGAAAGGATCTCGCCGTGGTTGGTGCCGTCGAAGTAACGCAGTGGCATATGGTTGATCTTCTGCGAGATATCCTTGCGGAACCGGTAGGTGATGTTCATCGAGACGCCCGACATGATCCAGCCCTGGACGTAGCTGAACAGGGCCGAGACCAGATACAGGCCGAGCACGAGCAGGATGATGTTGCCGATGTATCCGAAGTCGATCGTCCCGGTCCCGGCGATCTTCGCCATCACGCCTTCAAAAAGCTTGGTGGTGGCTTTGCCCAGGATCTTGGGGCCGACGATGGAAAAGACCGTCGAAGCGATCGCGAACAGCATGACGACGAGGATCAGAATCCGATACTGGCCCAGATAGTTAATGAGCTTGACCATCGTGCCGCGGAAGTCGCGGGGCTTTTCCCCGCGCATCATCGCCCGGGGCCCGCCGCCGCCCATCGGCATGGCGCCGCGCATGAGGCCGCCGCGCGCGGCGGGGCCCTGTGTCGGTCGAGAGGGTGCTGCTGGGGTCGTCATGACAATTCCTCCTTGCTCAGTTGTGCTGTTGCGATCCCCCGGTACACTTCGCAGCTTTTCATCAGCTCGGCGTGGGTTCCCTTGCCGGCGATTTTGCCTTCATCCAGAACGATGATCTGTTCCGAGTTCATGATTGTGGAAATGCGCTGGGTGACGATGAACAGCGTGCTCCCGGCGACCTTTTCCTTGAGCGCCTTGCGCAGGGCTGAATCGGTCTTGAAATCGAGCGCGGAGAAACTGTCGTCGAAGATGTAGATCGGAGCCTTCTTGACCAGGGCGCGGGCGATCGATAGGCGCTGCTTCTGGCCGCCGGAGACGTTCATTCCGCCTTGGGCGACTTCCGCCTGCATTCCCTCCGACTTGTCGAAGATGAACTCCGACGCCTGGGCGATGTCGGTTGCTTGCTTCAATTCCTCGTCACTCGCCGCCGGATCGGCATAGAGCAGGTTGGATTCGATCGTCCCGGAGAACAGGCTGCTCTTTTGCGGAACGTAGCCGATCCGTTCACGCAGGTCGTGCTGGCTTACCTCGCGGATGTCGACCCCGTCGACCAGGATCCCGCCGTCCGTCACTTCGTAGAAGCGGGGGATCAGGCTGACGATGGTGGATTTGCCCGAGCCGGTTGTGCCGATGAAGGCGGTGGTCTGCCCCGGCCGGGCGGTGAAGGTAATGTTGTGGAGGACGTCCTCCTCGGCGCCGGGGTAACGGAAGCACACGTCGCGGAATTCGACCGTACCTCGGAACGGTTCCGGGAAGCTCTTCGGAGATTGCGGATCGTGGATCGATGGTTTGGTCTCGAGCACGTCGGCCACGCGGTCGGCGGAAACCGCCGCGCGGGGCAGGATGATGAACATGATCGAGAGCATCAGGAAGGCGAAGACGATCTGTATGGCGTATTGCATGAAGGCCAGCATGTCGCCCACCTGCATCTTCGAATCCGCCACCTGGTGGGCGCCCACCCAGATGATCAGCAGGACCAGGCCGTTCATCACCATCATCATCACCGGCATCATAATGACCATGATGCGGTTGATGAAAAGCAGGGTGCTGGTGACATCCTTGTTGGCCTTGTCAAAACGGTTTTCCTCGAAGGACTGCATATTGAACGCCCGGATCACCATCATGCCGGAGAGGTTCTCGCGGGTCACCAGGTTGAGCCGGTCGATCAGTTTTTGGATGCTTTGGAACTTGGGCAGGGCGATCACAAAGACGGTGAGGATCAAGCCGAGCAGCACGATCACCGCCAGGGCAATGATCCACCACATCGACGCGCTCTTGCCGATCGCACGGATCACGCCGCCGACGCCGATGATGGGCGCGTAGATCACCATGCGCATCACCATGATCACGACCATCTGGATCTGGGTGATGTCGTTGGTCGAGCGGGTGATCAACGAAGCGGTGGAGAACTTGTCAAACTCCGCGCTGGAAAAGCTTTCCACCTGCTGGAACACGGACCGGCGCAGATCGCGCGCCACTCCGGCCGCCGTCCGGGCGGAGAGGAAGCCGACGATTACGGTGCAGGTTCCGGAAAGCAGGGTCAGGAGCAGCATCAGGATCCCAGTGTGGATGATGTAATCGGTCTGCAATTTTTCGGTGTTCATCCCCAGCGCGCCGTATTCCGTTTTGACAATCCCCACCGCCATCTGGTTGATCATGCTATCCCCCAGGGTGGAGAATTTCGTGTCGATGGCGGAGGTCATCGTGGCAAGTTGGGCGGGGGGAAGATGAGCCAGTACCGTGAAGATGTCCATTCCGGCCGGTATTTTCGTAAGGTCGAAGCCGAGACTCTGGGCCATGGCGGCGGCCTTGGCCGGATCGGCTATGACCGTCTCAATGGTGCCGATTACCAGAAGTCCCTTGCCTATGATGGGGTTCAGTTTTTTGATTTCTGCCGCGTCGACGGCTTTCAGGACGTAGATCGGTCCCTGCGCGAGGGCGGGATAATCCTTAAGGTACTTTGCGTAGTCGGAGGAGGTGTTATCCACCAGGGTGTAATCGCCAAGGACCAGAGCCTTGTCGCCGGCGCCGAGGAAGATGACCAGTTTGTTCATCTCGCTCTGGCGGATCGCCTTGGGCACCGCATTTTCCACGCCGCCCTGCTGGATGCCGTTGTTAACGATCTTGGACATGTAGTCCGGCAGTGCCAGATCGGCGTTGGCTTGCACGAACAGCAATCCGACGGCGATCAGGATCAGCCAGAGGTAGGGTTTTAAGTATTTTAAAATTCGCAACATATTCGCGTGTGCTCCTTTGCAGGAATTTACGGATGCGGCCGGTTACAGCTACCGTGGATCGATTTGGTCGGCTTTGGCGATGAGGATTTTTAGCGCCGCGATGATCTGCTCTTTCTCTCCGGCGGATAACGCGGTCGACAGATCCTCCAACCAGGCCTGGCGGACGTGGAGTATATCCTCGAGTATCTTTCGTCCCTTGTCGGTCAAGATGATATTTTTCACCCGGCGATCATCGGGATCTTCCGAGCGCAGGACCAGTTCCTGCTGCACCAGCCGGTCCAGCATCTGGCTGGCGGCAGCGGTGGTTACCCCTAGGTCGTCGCCAATATTGGAAATACCGCTCGTACTTCCCCGATTGAGGTGAAAGAGTGCCCCGATCTGCGGCATGGACAGGCCGATTCCCTTGGTATATTGGAAGAAGGAGCGCATGGACCGGCGCATGAACAGATCTACGCAATCATTGAAAGTGTCGATGAAAGAATCGGTCGAATTCATTTCTTAACCTTTGTTGATGATTAACTAAACTTGTATATAAAGCAATCTTGAAAACCTGTCAAGGGATTTCAAATGAGAAATTGCTTAATTCCACAAATAGAGCCTATGCCAAGTAGAAAAAAACAGCTAAAAATCCATAAGGTGATAATTTTGAGCGAATCAGTATGAATAGGCCTCTCATTTTCCGAAGCGGCTCGTTTGTTTGTATGAAATGCACCACTGTGATCACCCAAATTTCATCTATGCCGTGCCGGAAAAATTCGGATCGGAAAAGCCTTGGAATGATCCTCGATCCATATTTGCCAAGAAGAATGACCGGCTGTACCATCGTGCAGTGATGGTAAGTTAATCCGGAATCCATTTTGAACATGAGGGCTCCTGTCATGCGCCGATGGATCCTGCCTCTCCTTTTCCTGTCGCTTCTCCTCGCCCGGGCGACGCCTGTTCGCGCGTCCGATTCCATCCGGGTCTACATCGCCGGGGATGAATCGACAGTTCGCCCGGCTCTGGATCTGGCCGGCCGCGGCGCATTTATCATCACCACCGATCCATCCCAGGCGGACGTTCTCCTGCTCAACGGGGAGATTCCGGATCCGGAGTCGGTAAACAACCGCCTTAAAAATGGAGCCGGGCTGGTCCTCATTCTCGGGCCGGAGGTGACGTCCGAATCCTTCGCCGCGGCGACGGGCGTGCCGGTTAAGTTCCAACCGATCGATACGGCCGTCAGCTTCCAGAATATCTCACGGATCGGTGATCCGATCAGCCGCCAGATCATCTGGAACGGTGCGCCCCAGGTGCGGGAACGGATGACGGTGGAGACGCCGTTCTCGAGCGTGCAGCCGCTGGTGGACGGGTTTGAAGACGGCAGCTGGTTGATCTGGAGCATCCCGCAACGCAAAACCCTCATCGTGAATTTTTTCCTCGGGGCGGGTGACAACCCGCAATTCCGCGACTGGGCCTATTACAACTATCTGATCTACCACCTTGTCACGCGCGCTGCCGGGAGAACGCCGCAAGATTTTGGGCAGTACCCGGGTTCGCCCGTGCCGCACGCGGCGGAGCGCAACATCCTGTGGGCCATCATGGGAATTCTCGTGGCGGCCACGTTTGCCGTGTTTGTCGTCGTGCGCCGTTACAGCCTGCGCCACCCGGAGGCGCTGGACCACATCGTCCGCGGCGGACGGGGAAAGGACGATGCGGGAGGACTGCCGGCAGTCTGGGAGAAGGTCGGGTTCCAACGGCCGCTCTCCGGTTTCCTCATCGGCCTTGCGCTCGGTTTGATCCTTTTCGTTCCGTTGATCCTGTATCAGAACCTGATTCTTCCGACCTACATTCTTCCCTCCGCCCAGGCGCTCGGTATCTGGGGCCGGGTGACGCAATTTTTCAACCTGGCCTGGTACTTTTTCGACATGGGCACCAGCGTCGCCTTCATCAAATATCTGTCGGAATACCGGGTGCACGATCCGAAAAAGGGGATTCAATACGGCCAGTTGTTCGTTTGGTGGCAGGCGCTTTCGGGCGCGATCCAGGTGGCGCTGGTGATCGGCCTGGCCAGCACATGGGCGCCGGAGTCGGCCTACGCGCTGTATGCCTGGAGCGTGATCATCCACTCGACAATTCAACTGCCCGGTTTCTATCAAGTGTTCCGCCACGCGCTTTCCGGGTTTCAGCGACAGGATGCCGCCCGCATCCTGGACGTCGCGCTCAACGTGGTCATGCCGGTCGTGACCCAGCCGGTGTTCGTCATACTGATGTACGCCTGGGGCCGGGCGCATCCAGCCTTCGGCGGAGCGATGGGCGGGCTGCTGGGATTGGGCGTCGCCGCGTATGCCGCCGAGCTGTTCACCTTCCTTTTGGGACTGGCGATCTACCGCCGCCTGGGTTACAACGCCGGAGTGTTGTTCCTGGCGCATTTCGATTGGGAAGTTGTCCGCAAGGGATTCGGCTTCGGCGTGTTCGAGATGCTCGCCTCGGCGGCCTGGTCCGCCGGGCAGGCCGCGGAAATCTGGATCACCCAGAGCCGATTGGTCAACTACGCCGAGATCTGGGGCAACTGGGTGTTGGCCCAGAACTTCCTGTTTGCGTACCAAGTGTTGCAGACGCTGACGGACGGCGTGATGGCGGCCATTTCGGAAGCCGTCTCGCACGGGAAGCGGATCCTTTCGACATACTACGCGGCAATGTCGTATAAATGGGGCGGGCTGATCAGCGCGTTCATCTGCGCGGTGCTCATCGCCGTGGCGCCGAGCTTTCTGCTCGGGGCGACCGGACCGGAATTCCACCGCTCGGCGCTCTATGTGGTCCCGCTTGCGTTCTGGGGAGCCATTCAATACCTTTCGTGGGTGGGGGATAACGTCCAATTCGGAGCGAACAAGCCGTACTTGAAAACGCTGCTGACCATCGGGGAGCAATCCACGCGGATATTCTTCCTGTATCTGTTGCTCGCCGTTTTCCAGGTGCCCGCGTTGATCATCGCCTACTTCATCGGCCTGCTGGCCAAGGGCATCACCTCGTTTATCGTCAACCACAAGCTGTGCTTCCCGCAGAAGATTTATCTCTACCAGTCGATCGCCGCGCCTCTCCTGGCCGGCGCGGCGCACTACCTGCTGCTGCGATTGATCGCCGGTTTTATCTGGCGCGGCGATCAGGTTACCAGCATGCTGCTCTTCTTCGTGGCCATCCTGCCGTCCTTCCCGGTCTATATGTTCCTGTACGGCCTGGTCGGCGGATGGGATGACGGTACGCTGGGTGAATTAAGGGAAGCGGTCAATATGACCGGCCGGTTGCGGCCGGTTGTCTGGCTGATCTGGTCGTCTTCAGCCGCGGGCGCGCGGCTTTCTCCGCTGCACAACCGGTTCCCGGTACGCATTCGCGGCGCGGCGATGGAAGAGGCGAGGGCACTCACGCTGGAAAAGGTGCGGTTGTGAAGTGGAGACTGACCTAACCTCCTACCCCTGGCCCCTTCCCCCTTCCCAGCATGGGAAGGGGGAAGGGGAAATGAATTAACAAAAATGTATGTTCAACAAGCGAGGGGTAGGGGGTTAGGTAAGAAAAAAGGAGAAACTACCACATGGACACTTCGATCGTCCTGCAGGACGGTCGCCGTCTGGCCTACGCCGAATATGGGGATCCACGCGGCAAACCGGTCTTCCTGTTTCACGGCATTCCCGGCTCGCGCATCTTTCGTCCTCCGCTGGATGAGCTCACCGCGCGGAAGCGGGTGCGGTTGATCACGGTCGACCGGCCCGGATATGGGGGATCTTCCTTCCAGCCCGGCCGCCGCATCCTTGGGTGGCCGGCGGACGTTTGCGCGCTCGCGGATGCACTGGGGCTCG
>JBEKLP010000023.1:0-34810 GCA_050010135.1 Anaerolineales bacterium | reverse complement strand
ACGAACATGCTTCCGGTCGGACGGTCGGTGAAGTATGTCACGTTGGAAGGCGAAACCACACCTTCCGAACCGAAATCTTCTTCGACCGAGGTCGAATCCGCGATTACCGCCTCCACCGACGCGATCGCGGAAGAGGGCAGCTCGGAAATGGGACGCGGGGAATTGCAGGTGCCGTTTGTCCCCTATGCCCGGAAGTTCTTTTTGCCGCAATGGGTGGCCTTCGACGGGGAGGGCAAACTGCTGGTGGGCAGCGTGGCGGAAGCGGAAGCTGATATTTCCTCCATGCAGCACTTTCTGCAGATTCTGCATACTGCCGTGGGGCTCGCGGCTTATTTCGTCGCCGATGAGGAATATCAGAAGAAGCGCTACGGGATGCTGGGCCAGTTGGTAAATCAGGGCCGGTCGCTGGCCGTATATCAGACCAAGGAAATCATCCAAACCATTCAACGTCGGGCAAACGTCGGAGATCTGAACCGCGGCCTTTCGATCTCCCTGCCCTACTTTGACGACCAAGCGTTGCACATGAAGGAGTACCCATTCGAGGTTATCCCGGCCGGCCGGATCATGTTCGTTCCGGCGTTTGTCGTCCGCGCGGTCTGCGAAGAAGCGGTGAAAGTCGCCCAGGACACACGCCTCAGTCCCTCGACTCGGAATCACATCCTGACCGAATTTACATTGCTCGAAGAAGCATTTCAATCTTCGAAAAGCAGATGATCCTGCACGCGTGAATATATCCAATACCCGGCAAGCCCGGGAATAACTCCAATGGTTTCCATTCTTTTACTTGCCGCGTTTATTTATATCGCCTACCGCGTCTCCCCCCACGAGCGGGCGGAAGACGCGCACGTGCACGGCGCCGGTCAAATCGGATTGCTGGCCGCCGTGGCGCTGTTTGGTGTCGATTATTTCACCTCCTATTATTACGCCACCGGCGAGTTGATGGGCGCGCTGCATCCTTATGGCCTTCAAAAATACGGCTATATCGCCGTCGCCGTGATCGCCGTCGCCAATATCGTCTTTGGTTTGCTCTATATGTATTCCTTGGGTGTTTTCAACGAGGGCGGCGGAGCGTATACGGCTTCCATGCGCTATCTGTTGCCTACGCTGAGCCTGGTGGTGGCGGTCGTTTTAATTCAGGACTACATCTTTACTATCGTTGTCTCCTCACTTTCCGGCGTGGACCAGCTGCTTTCGGTCCTGCAAAAAACCGGCATCAACTGGTTCTGGCATTTTCTGATCGGCGCGGCGTTGGTCACCACAATGTGGTATCTCACGATCCGCGGCCGGGGCGAATCGGCCCGGGTAACGTTCATTCTGCTCGGCATTTTTGGGTTTCTCACCATCACCATGTTCGCCGGCCTCTACCTGGCCCACCTGCGGGGTGTGCCGGCTATGCCCAATACGATTGAACCACAGCAGGTTAGCTTGCTACAGGCCATGTACCACCTGCTAACTGCATCCATGAAGGGTCTGGTTGCCCTCTCCGGATTGGAGGCGATGTCGAATGGAATTCAGTTCGTCATTAATAAGGATGTGAGCCTGGTGAGTTGGGGCAAAGAGAATGTTCCCAAGCTGAAAGCGCTTTGGAATTTTTACTCCGGAAAATCCGGTATCGGACGATTTGTCCAGATGTCCTTTCTTTTCTACGGCGGGATAACGACATTTCTTCTAGCCGTGTTTGCCATCCGCTTTAATGTATTCGATCAGACCTGGGGCCGGACGCTGGTCGGGAACCTGGCGTTTATCGGATTTCAGCAAATCCCGGGATTCGGCGTTCTCGGCAGTTCCTTTCTTTTTTGGATATATCAGCTCCTGGCGGTAGCACTGCTGGCGTCCGCTTCGATGACCGCCTTTCAGGATCTGCAGGCGACCGAATGGAGAGATGTTGCTATCGGTGAGTTACCTGAAATCATTGTTTATCGAAACCGGCAAGGTACCTTCACCCGATCGGTAACGGTGGCGTTCGTCGTCACCCTCGTGATTATGTTTGTTATTCGAGCGGAGCAATCCCTTGCCGTTCCGTATTACGGTATCGGCGTTTTCATGCCGATCATGGTCATGGGATTCGCCATCCGCCAGCATATTCTTCGCACATTCACCGGGAGAAAGCGCTTTTGGGGAGCGCTCGCGGCGGGTTTTGCCGGTACGCTGTCGGGAATCGTGTTTGTGGGACAAATTGTCGGCAAATGGACGGAAGGCGGCTGGGTGGTGCTGATTTCCTTCAGCGTGTTGATCCTTGCCGCGCACGCAATTCTGATCTCGCCCGCCGGCTCCCGCAGCCCTGAGAAAATTCACCGCATCGTGCGCGAAAAGGCGCGCATCCAGGGTTCCATGGCTTCCATCGTGGAATGGCAGTCCTTGCGGATGCAGGAATATCGGTATAACATCCTCGTTTGGATAAGCCGGTTCTTTGAACTATTTGGAGTCCGCCGGCCCATGCGTTTCGAACATCCCGCCCCGGCGGGGGATTATAACGAGGCGATCCACGTCGATCACCCCGAAGCTCCCTCCCTGCTGGCGGATTACCTGAAAACGAAACCCGAACCGCAGATGGGCGGCCATCCCAAAGATACCGCCGGACCGGATGATAAACCGGAGTAGCTTTTAATCCCGTCGATTTAGCAGGTTCGAATTTAACAAGGAAAATATTTCCGCCGCATCCGTCGGCCTCTATGCCTTCCGCCCCCATTTCTTCGCTCCGCGTTTCCGAGGTCTTTTCCGCGCTCGAGACAAGTCCGCAAGGCCTTTCCCAGGAAGAAGCCGTTTCCCGGTTGTCCCTGTACGGTCCCAACCGCCTGCACATCGAAAAACCGGTCACCCTGGAATACCGCCGTTTGTTGGATCAGGCCACCCACCCCATGGCTCTTTTGCTTTGGGTTGCGGGATTAATCGCCATCATCGGAGGCCGTCCGGTCCTTGGGCTGGTCATCTGGATGGTCGTCCTGGTGAATGCGGTATTTTCTTTTTTGCAGGAATACCGCGCCGAGCGCGCGATTTCCTCGCTCGAGAAGCTGCTGCCGGATTTCACGCGCGCATTGCGCGACGGCGCGGAAATCAGCTTGCCCTCTTCCGAGATCGTGCCGGGCGATGTCCTGGTTCTTGCAGAAGGGGATAACATCCCGGCCGACGCCCGTGTCATACAAGAATTCGGGTTGCGTGTTAACAACGCCACCCTGACCGGTGAGGCGATGCCTGCGCGCAAGACTGCGGAACCTTCTTTGCGGCAGGATTTAACCGAAGTGGAACAAATCAACCTGGTGTTCGCCGGAACCTCGGTGGCCTCCGGAACCTCCCGGGCGATCGTATATGCCACCGGGTCGCTGACGCAATTCGGGAGGATCGCCCGGCTGACCCAGGAAACACCCGAGATTAAAAGCCGCCTGCAAGCGGAAATGCAGCGGATCACCCGCCTGTTTACCATCCTCGCGCTGATTGCCGGTACCATGGCCTTTTCGCTTGGTTTTTGGCATGAACGGATTTATTGGTTGACCGCTTTTCTGCTGGCCATCGGAGTAGTGGTGGCCGTAATCCCGGAAGGATTGGTGCCCACACTGACGCTCACGCTGGCCATCGCCGTCCAACGCCTGGCCAAGCGCGGCGTGCTGGTGAAAAATCTTTCCATGGTGGAAACCCTCGGAACTACTTCGGTCATCTGCACTGATAAAAGCGGAACACTGACTCAGAATCAGATGACCGTCCGCGAGGTTTGGGCGGGTAACCGGAGGTATTCCGTCAGTGGTGCCGGATACGAACCCAAGGGCGGTTTTTCGCCCACGATCGATTCTCCCGGCGTGCGGGACGACTTGCGAATGTTGCTTAACGCCGCAGTCCTTTGCAACAATTCGCGTCTTCTGCCGCCCACCCCGGAGCGGCCGCGCTGGTCGTATTTGGGTGATCAGACCGAAGCTGCATTGAGAGTTTTGGCGGCGAAAGGAAAGATTGTCGAAGAGGAAATCCAGGAAGAATATCCGCGGATTCACGAGCTGCCGTTCGACGCCCGGCGGAAACGCATGGGTACGGTTCACCGCCTTCCAGATGGCCGGGAAATTGTTTTTGTCAAAGGCGCTCCACGGGAAGTGTTGCAATTATGCACGAGCGTCCACATCCGGGGGCAGGACGTTCCATTGGATCCCCAGATGCGGTCACAGATCCTTTCGACCAACGACGAATACGCCCGCAACGCGCTAAGGGTATTGGCTCTGGCTTGCCGCACCCTTCCTCCGCGGACCGGAGCGGGGTCGGATTTCTCGGTTGCATCGGTGGAGCGGGAACTAACCTTTCTGGGACTGGCCGCCATGATGGATCCCCCCCGGCCGGAGGTGGCCGACGCCATCAAGCGCTGCCGGGAAGCGGGCGTGCAGTGGGTGATGATCACCGGCGACTATGGGTTAACCGCAGATTCCCTGGCGCGCCGCATCGGAATGCTCTCCAAGCCCAATCCGAGGATTCTAACCGGCGCCGAACTGGAACAGATGAGCGACGCCCAGCTCCAGCTGATCCTCAAACAGGAAGTGATCTTCGCCCGCATGGCGCCGGAACACAAATTGCGGCTGGTGGCGGCCTTTCAGGCCAACGGGGATGTCGTCGCGGTCATCGGGGACGGAGTAAACGACGCCCCGGCACTGCGCAAAGCCGACATCGGGATCGCAATGGGGATCAGCGGGACCGACGTCGCCCGCGAATCGGCGGACGTAATATTGACCAACGATAATTTTGGGGCGGTCGCGGACGCAGTGGAGGAAGGTAGAACCGTCTTTGATAACCTGCGGAAATTTGCCACCTACATTTTTGCCAGCAACGTCGTCGAGGTTGTGCCGCTCTTAGCCACAGCCATATTTGATTTGCCGTTGGCGTTAACCGTCACCCAGATCCTGGCGATTGATTTGGGCACCGACCTGCTGCCAGCCCTAGCGTTGGGAACCGAACGGCCGGAACCGGATGTGATGTCCCGCCCACCGCGAAAAAAGGGGCAACCCCTCTTGGATCGAGGCGTGGGATTTCGAAGTTTGTGGTTGGGTTTGATCGAGGCGGGATTATGTTTTTCAGGTTTCCTTTTCGTGTATTATAGAGAGGATCCGATCCATTGGCAGGCGCTCCTGGCTCCCATCTGGAGTTCCTATGCCGAGTTGATCAAGACAACGGCCGGGCGGACGTACGTCCTCGCGACGACGATGTTCCACGCCGGTGTGGTGACTTCCCAGGTGGGGAACGTTTTTTCCTGCCGCACCAGCCGCGAGCGTGGAAGCCGCGTGGGATTCTTCAGCAACCGTTTTCTCTTGCTGAGCGTGGCCTTCGAGATCGGGCTGATCGTTTCGTTGATATACATTCCGCCGTTTGCATCCATCTTCGAACATCTGCCCATTCCGGCGGCGTATTGGATCCTGCTGGCCCTGTATGGGCCAATCCTGTACTTGATCGAGAAATTTCGGAAAAGCCTGGTTCGGCGGGGAATGTTTGCGCGCGGAGGAAAACTCCTCCCCTCCCCGACCGACCGATCGGCGGAGGAATAAGGATTCCCCGCCGGATTGTCCAGGGAAAGGACGGTGCTATGAAAATCATCATCATGGGTTGCGGCCGGGTGGGTTCCGAGGTCAGCCGGCTGATGTCGGAGGAAGGGCATGACGTGACAGTCATAGATTGCGACGAGAATATCCGCGAAATCCTGGGGCCGCAATTCCACGGAAAGATCGTCATCGGCATGGGGTTCGACCGGGAGGTGCTGATCCGCGCCGGGATTGAACACGCCGACGCCTTCGCGGCCACCAGCGATTCCGACAATGCCAATATCGTCGCCGCCCGAATTGCCCGGAACATTTTCAAAGTTCCGCGGGTCGTCGCGCGCTTGTATGACCCGCGCCGCGCGGAAATATACCGCCGGCTCGGGTTGGCGACCATTTCCTCCACCGCCTGGGGCGCCGAACGCATCCGCGAGACGCTAACGCACGTGGAACTGGATGCCCAGGGGACCTTCGGCTCCGGCGAAGTGTCGCTGTTCACCATCGAGGCGACACCGGCCCTGATCGGCCGGATGGTCAATGCGCTTGTTGTCCCAGGGGAAATCGGCGTGGTAGCCATCACCCGCGAGGATAAAGCCTTCCTTCCCATGCTCGGGACCGAAATCCGGGACGGGGATTTGATTCACTTTGCGGTTGTTTCTTCCGCCCTGGATCGATTGGAAAACCTGCTGGGAATCGAACAAGGAGGACAGCCATGAATGTAATTATTGTCGGCGGCGGAAAGGTCGGTTCCCATCTTGCCGATATCCTTCTCCGCGGAGGGCATTCGATCCGGGTGGTGGATGATCGCCACGATGTGATCGAACGGCTTAAGCAGGAGTTGCCCAAAGGAGTGGTGGTGCGCGGCGAAATGAGTTCGCCCGCCGTTCTGGAGGAGGCGGGAGTTGCCAAGGCAAACGTCCTGGCCGCGGTTACCGATCAGGACGACACCAATCTGGTCATCACCACCCTGGCGAAATTCGAGTTTCATGTGCCGCGTGTGATTTCGCGCGTGAACAATCCAAAAAACGGGTGGCTGTTCACCGCGGAAATGGGCGTCGACGTTGCCATCAGCCAGGCGGATATGATGGCGCGGTTGATCGCCGAAGAAATGTCATTGGGCGACATGGTCACGCTGATGAAATTGCGCAAGGGCTTGTTCTCCCTGGTGGAGGAAAAAGTTCATCCGGAGTCGGAGGCCAATGGCAGGGCGGTGCGGGATCTCAATCTACCGGCGGAATGCGTCCTGGTAGCCGTGATCCATAAAGGGGAGTTGATGCTTCCGCATGGTTCCACAATCCTGGAACCCGCCGATGAGATCCTGGCCGTCGTCCACCAGTCCAAATTGGAGTTATTCGCTTCCAAATTGAGCAAGAAGAAAACTTAGAAAAAGACCGGCCGGGAAAAGTTTCCCGGCCTTTTTTTGGAATTGGAGTGGATTTGTCCGTGGCGGGCCGTCACGGTTTGGGTTCCCCAAGGATGCCGAGGAAGGCGTTGACGGCGTCCGGATCGAATGGGGAAGGTGATCACCCGGGCGGAAGAGTCATGCGGTGCGCCAATTCCACCTTGGGCAGAATCATCCTTTCGATATCCGAATCGCCCGCCGGCGTCGGCACGTTATCGAACAGGAACCAATCTTCCGTATGATCGACCGATTTTCCAGGTTCCAGTAAGAGCAGGGGACCGAGTGTCTCCAGTTCCAGGATATCCGCATTGGTGAACAATTCCGTCGAACAACCAAAATCCGGGTATTCCTTTTTCCCTTCGTAGGGAAATAATTTAAGAAAGAGATTACCTTGACGGCAATATGCGGCCCATCCGTCGGACACGGGTGCGCCGATTTTTTGCGCTTTCGCTGCTTTTGGATCCTGTTGCAACCGGATGTATTTTGCTCCCCAACCCCAGCGCGGATCCGACATGTCGGTGTACGACCAGAGGACCAACCGACTGGTCGGCAATAGGTTTTTACTGTCATGCGTGCCGCGCGGAGGCAGCGGCAAGACCGCCGTTCCGCCGGAGGCCATTACCGAAAGCGCCCATGGCGCCAGTTGAATCGGCTTGGAACCGATATTGGTCAGGCGATGCTGGACGCGCGCATGGATCTGCACCGGATCCAACCGGACGAACCATTCCTTTTGAATCCCCGCGGGAGTTTCCGGAGGCGGCGTAAGATGCGCTCCGTCGCGGATGGATTCGACCGTCACGGGACGATTGTCGGGAATATAGGTCAGCACCGGATCCTCGGGAGCGCGCCAGAGACGGTGCCCCCCGTAGGCATGGAACTCGGAATCTCCGGTTTTTCCCGAATAGGATTCATCCTCGTAGAATTCGTTAGGCTTGCCGACGAACGCAAAACGGATAATCCTCGGGCCGACATCCCCGGTGATGACCATTTCCACGGAGTTGTTGGCCAATCGAATGCAATGAGACCAGCCTTTGTATGAAATCGTTTCCATAACCTCTCCTGATGCCAGATTGTGAATTCCTTCCGGGATATACCCCGTGTGTTGTCGATCGACGAGACTTTCTAAATCACCTAATTATATTCCTTGGCGGGGAATTTCAACATGCCGCCCGGAAGGGAATGACCATTTACTCTCGCGACGGCCGCGGAGCAATTGAGAATCGAAAAGTCGCTGGTTCGATGTTACCGGTCTGTCCAAGACCAGGATCGATCGTAAACCGGATTCCAGCGTAAAAACGAATGCCCTGCCGGTCCGCCTCCACCCATGCCAACTCGCCCTCTTGGGAAGTGGCCGGTTCCCACTGATCGAATACGGCGTTCCCCAGACTGTAGAGAACCAGAGTGTCGCCGATCCAGCCGGTTTCCTGGACGGCATGCGGGTGATGCCCCCAAAGGATGTTCGCACCGGACTCGGCCAACGCCCGGGCGATGCGCTTCTGCAAGTCGTCGGAACCCGACTGATACTCCATCCCCCAATGCAACGAGATGACCACAAGGTCGCCGTCGCGGCGTAAATCACGAACCTGGTGTGCGAGGTCCTCCACGACGTGGGTTGAACTTTCATCGGTGAAATCCACGGCGAGAAATGCCAGGCGAATTCCATGAACGGAGAAGAGCAAAGGAGAAGTGGAATCCAAAACCGAAATACCGTGAAGCTTTAATGCGTCTCGGGTGCACCGCGCTCCGCGGTCTCCGTCATCCCCGGCATGATTGTTTGCCAAGGATACAATATCCAAATTTGCCGAGGTCAGTGCCGCGATCGAGCCGGAGGGTGCGATAAGCAGTCGGGAATTGGCGGATGCCGGGGTCCCGCAGTCGATCGGGGATTCCAAATTCGCCGTGGCAACGTCGGCGGATTGCAGGATGGGAGCCAAAGAGTGCAGGGTTTGTTCCCATCGGCCGGTCGCGTGTGCGAATGCGATCCCCCTGCCCAACATCACATCACCAAGCAATGCGATAGTTACGGTGGGTTCGTATGCGCTGGCCGAAAGAAGCACCGGAGCGAATGCAGCGATCATCAAGCAGTGCAACAGCGCGAAGCGCTGCGGGTTAACCGCGCGCGGCATCATATGCGATCGAATGGAATACCATGGTTCATCCGATATGTTTTCCGCCGGATGAGTCCGATCGACGGGCTTACGGAACGATAAATGATGAGGTCCATTCCGGCGGCGCGGGCGGCGTGGAACTACTAACCAGCGCCTGCCAAGTTTCGTCCGTCATGCGGTCCCCCGGAGCGACGGTAAATTCGTAATACGTAAATACCGCCCCGATCCCCAACCGCCAGGGGGAATCCGGAAGAACGACGAAAATAAACGTCGGTTGGCCGACGCCTTCCTCGAGGACGACTGGAACACCGTCCTTGGTAATGCCGCTGGCGACATCCGCCACCAACGCCGCTTTCTGATCGGAAAGATCCTTATAGCTTGGAGATTGCGCATCGCGATCGGCAGCCGCGACGGTGAGGGATTCCAATTCACCCCCAAAATATTGAATCCGGAAATATTCCTCGTCGGTGATGGATTGGCCGGCAAGCTCCTTCTCGGAGATGCCTTGCAGAAACGCCAGCAGATCGATCAGATTGTCCAGATTTCCGCCGGTCGTCGCTGAGAGGAGATTGCGACTGGCAAGGCCGGATTTGGTCATCATGGCAAGCGCCCGAAGCCGGGCGTAGGCTTCGGGATTGGGTTCCACGTAACCGTGCGGTGGCGCGGGCGGTGCTCCCCCTCCCATCTCAGCCATTACCTGTTTGGCATATAGGATCGTATCGTGCTTTAGTTCGGTCCAGGAAGCCAGCGCCGTGTGCAGGTCCTTGCGTACCCAGGCCGGGTTTTGCATGAAGGGAGGAAATCGATTGTCTTTTACGGAAATCAGCGGTTGGAACGAATAGAGCCAGGAATAATATAGATTCTGCGTCCAGGTGTCCTTTTGAAGTGCGGAAATTTCACTCTGAACCTTGGCCATTTGGCTGTCGAAATTTTCAAACTGATCTTCTCCTTGCGTGCGAAGGATGGAAAGCGCCTCCTCCGAGCCCAGGGCTGCAAAGAAATCGAGCGCTTTGGGCAACCCGCGCGGGTTTTCCTGGGTTCCGACATTGCGCCAGATCATCTGGCCGAAGACATATTCGTCCAGCGTAAACCGCTGCCCCATCAGGCGGAAACCCTTGGTGGCGTCGGTCTTATCTTCCCAGATCCAAACCCACATGGAGTTGATCTGAGGGGGCGGCAGCGACTTTGCCGCGGTTAAAAATTCCGCGATTTTCTCCCGGTCCCCAAACGCCGTGATCGGCGCCCCGGCTCCAAACACCGAATCCGAAAGCGCGCCGTATTCCGTGAAAGAGAGGTCGTCCGCTTTTCCGACGATGAACACGGTCGGTTCGTAAATGTTTTGCCACAATTTCACTGCGGGAGTGCCGTCCGGAGCCGTTGTGGTGCGCAGAGCCTGGGTGGCTAGCAGGGCGCGTTGGGTTTCAAAGCTGTCGCGCAGGCGAAAGGTCATTCGACCGTACCACATCATGGCTCGGAAATATCGCTGCAGGTCCTCGCTTTTTGTATAGTGGCCCCGCGGGATGTACTGACTGTAATCTTCCCGGTACTTCTGATCGTCCGGGAGGTCGGGACGGTCCCAGATGGGCGAGATGGAAAACCCGCCATGCGCCATGATGAGCGTTATCTCGGCGGAGGTAAGGTCAGACGCCTCGGATGGAACTTCGTCCGGGAGCCCGAGCAGCTGCGTGGCGACAGCAAAGAAAGCGACGTTCCTGCGCGCCGGATCCTCCAACGCGCTTCCCTGAACTTGCTGGAATTGCGCGTGTGAAGCGGCCAGTAGGCTGCTGGTCAGGGTTTTCAATATCGACGTAAAATTTTCGCGTTCCATATCGCGCAACATTTTGTCGAAAATCAAATGGTAGATGTGATACACGGCGTCGGCGGTGATAAATACCGGTTGATTTTCCTCATATCGAAGGGATTCGTACAGTTGAAAGAATTCCTGGAACTTGCCGGGTTCCGGCGGAGAGACGACAAAACCGGATTTGGAAAGTACGTCTTTTTGCGACGCGGTCAGGGCGGCGGAATCTACTCCGGTCACCTGGGAAAGATCGACGGGCAGCGAATACCCTCCAGAAAAGGATGCAGGCAAGACGACCGGAATGGACGGATAATCCGCGAAAGATTTCAGTCGGGCATCGGATGGAGAGGTTGGGGTCGGACCAGCCGGGGATGAGGCGGGTGTTGAGGTTGCCGCTTGCAATGTGGCCGAAACAGGCAATAGATTGCACGCCAGGGCTAATCCCCCAAGCACAAGCACGAACGTCCCGCAGGATGAGATTTCCTTTTTCATTTTGTCCTCTTCTTTTGCCGGGATCCTATTCGACCGGATCGATAAGTATGAAAGGATCCCCTGCCCGGTTGGTAAGGAACTCGAATTTTCCTATCCGGGTTGTCCGCCGCCCTAAAAGCGAAAATCCAAAACCGTTCCATTCCCACAGGGAGAAAGCCCTGGCCGTCGAGGGCTGATCGTACCCCGTCTCGACCGCCATTAGTTCCTGGCGTCCGTCTCCATTCCAGTCGGCTGCGTAAAAATCCAGGAGGGGTTCGGCCAAGGCGGACCCCGCCCAGAGCTCGCGAAAGGTGTTTTGCACCCAGCGGATGAGGATTATATGACAGCTTTGATTCTGCGCATCGTGAAATCCGGCGATGCGCCCGCCATGAGGAAGGAAAGCATCGATCGGCCAGGGAGCGAACGGTCTCCATACGAGTAATGTCAGCTCGGGATCGCCGTCATGATCGAGATCGGAGATTTGCACCTGATCTATTTTCCAGTCGGATGGACTGGACCAAAGGGTTTCCAGTCCGCCTTGGATGGAGACGCTGTCGGCGATGAATACTACCTGTTCGATTTTTCCATCGGAATTCAAATCCGCCTCGCGAAGGGGAGAAGCCGGGATGGATGGCTGCGGAGCCACGGCCCTGAAATCCCCATTCACCCATTCCCACTGCGTCAAATGGGTACGGAAAATCGTGATCGAGGACCAAATCGCCAGGAAATATACTGCGGTGCGCATTGGAATCACCCTGGGCATCTGTAGTATTGTACAATTGGATACCTGAAAGGGCAAAAAAGATTCCCCACCGCAAGGAGGATTTCATGAGAAAAATGACAAATTCCAACCTGCAAAATGCCTTCGCCGGAGAAAGCCAGGCGCATATCCGCTACCGGAATTTTGCGGATCGGGCCAAGAAGGATGGATTTCCCAATGTCGGCAGATTATTTGAAGCGGCGGCCGCGTCCGAGCGCGTACACGCCGGCAATCATCTGCAAGCCCTGGATGGGATTCTGGAGACGGCTTCGAATCTGGCCGCGGCAACCGACGGAGAAAATTTTGAAATCGAGGAAATGTATCCCGCCTATATCGCCATCGCTGAGCAACAAGATGAGAAGAAAGCCCGCCAGTCGATGCACCGTGCGTTGCAGGCGGAAAAAGTTCATCGGGATTTGTATCAACGCGCCGCTTCCGAAGTGTCGGCCGGAAAAGATATCGGCCGGGCGGATTATTATGTCTGCCCGATTTGCGGATTTACCATGGAAGGAAATCCGCCGGATGTTTGTCCGGTATGCGGTACAAAACACGAACTATTTTTAAAAATTTAATAATGACGATAACTTGATTCTCCATGCTCCCAGGGAACCGGAAAAATATATCGGGGTTGCATGTTCTTTTCTGCAACCCCGATTTTCTTGGAGAACGGCTGAGCCCATGAAGGGATTTTCTTCCTTCATGACCCCTCGGTTATTCTTCTTCTTCGAAACTCTCCACAGAGTAGGTATAAACATCCAATTTTTGGCGGCGCCAAAGATCGTATTCGAACCCCATTTTTTCACACAACATATCGAGGAATGTCGATGGATCGGTTACTTTTTCCCAAACCTGGGGAAGAAAGGTCGCCCGCCGCAATCCGCGGGCAAGGACGACGCCGTCCACCCCCGGATGCAGCAACCCGGGAAGTTCTTCCGCATTTTGATAGGGCAACGGTTTCGGCGCGCTGAGTACGGATATTTCAATGTGCAATCCCGGCAACTCGGCTTCGGTTAGCGGCTGAAACCGGAAATCGCGGAAGGCAGCATCCACCGCATGTTCCTGCACGTCCAAAGCCAGCGGCTGACGCGCCTCCAGGCTCCCGATACAACCGCGCAGATCTCCGTCGCGGGCCAACGTCACGAAGCATGCGCCGTCGGCCTGGAGTTCGGCCGGCAGTGAGGAAATTACCAACGGAGGCTCCGAATGGTTTTTTAAATTTGATTCGATGGCTTCCCGGGCGATGCGCAGCAACCGTTGTTTGGATTCAGTCGAAATCATAATCGGCCCACCCTTCCGACGCAGGCGAAACTTTCCGCTTACGTTTTTTCCACGACGACCGCTGTGCCGTATGCCAGGACTTCGGTCACACCGTCCAGGACATCGTTGGCATCATAGCGGATCCCGATGATCGCGTTGCCGCCGAGTTCCTGCGCGTGCTGCAGCAGCAATTGAAAGGCTTCCAGCCGCGCGTGTTCGAACAATTCGGTGAAAATGGTGATGTTGCCGCCGAAAATCGTCTGGATCCCCCCTGCCAGGTTTCCCAGAACACTGCGCGAGCGGACAGTGATCCCGCGCACCAGGCCGAGGTTGCGGACGACGCGATATCCGTCGATTGAGAAGGCCGTCGTGGTCATTGAGAGATCCATAGCCTGCTCCTTAACCGGGTTTCCCGGTCCATTCGCCGGGAAAAGCTTGCAGTGCTTTTTCCGCGGCGTTGAAGATCTCCGGGTCCCTGTCGTTCATCCGGGTGCGAATTGCATCCTGCGCTTCGCGGGTGCGCCATTCCACGAGGGAGATCAGCGCCAGCATCCGCGAGGTACCGTTGGATCCTTCCTGCAGATTGCTGTTCACATAGATATACCCCTGGCGCGGGGTGCGCAGGATTTCGATGAGCACCGGAATGACCAGTGGATTCTTGATTTTCACAAGCTTCTGCACCGCTTGAAAGACGGTATCCAGTTCAGCGGCACGGACCGCGCGGAATCGCAGAATCTGGATGAGCGTGCGCACCGCGACGTCGGAGAGGATGGCGTCGGGATTTTGCGCCGCTTCCTCCAGATCCGCAATCACCGAGTCGTCCTGCGAAATGCCCGAGCGGTTAGCGAACTCCACGGCGGCTTCCTGGCGGACGCCCGGCCCGCCGGTGCGTAGATCGTAGGAAGACCGCGCCCTCTCCATCAGCCTGCCCACCGGTGTATTTGCGGAAACTGCGGCGACTTTGCTAAACAGGATCGCTTTTTCCTCGGGGTCCATGGCCATCAACCGCTTGGCTTTTTCCACCGCTGCGACGACCTGCGGGTCTCCGCATCCAAGCATTTCCTCCAGGGAGGCTTTCGTAGCCGCTTCCCCCAAGGGCATTTCGACGGAGCGCAGGCGGTCTCTCCAGATGTTTATCTGTTCCGCCAATAGAAGTTGTTTTTCTCTCAGGACTTCCTGCTCTTTAACAATTCCTGGGCGCTCCGGTTCCTCAACCTCGACCCATTTCCGGCGCAAGGCGGCCAGCCGATCGGCGACGGAGGTAAATTCCTTTTGGATGGAACTTACCTTGAGGTCAAGGACTTGGGCCAGTTCCCGCAGCTCCAGGATAACCAAAAAAGCCCTCCAAAAGGGGAAAATTCTATCAATAGGAGCCGAACCACAGCCCATGTATCATAGCCATTGGTTATCGGAGCGTCAAGTGGCTCCACGCTCCCGAGTGATACAATTTTCCGGAGGGCAGAAATCCGCGTGTCGAAGAAACCGATCGATCTTCGAAAATACGCCGCGCAGACAAAAAACCGGCTCGTTTGGGTCGGTTTGGGGCTGATCGGCTTATTTGGCATAGTTCTCATTCTTTTGACCTATGGAACGCCCTCGGCCGGCTGCGGGGCGGCGATATTTTTGGGGGCACTTCTTCCGGTTGGTTTGATCGTCCTCTTCCTACGGTTTCTCCAATGGATCATCGACCGCTCCGGGAAAAACGATCGATAGAACGGAACACAGGATGCGAACGGGTAATTTCGTTTTACGAAAAAACATCGTTCTCGCGGTAGCCGCCGCATTGGCCGTAATCGGTATTCTTGCGGCAGTAATATTCGTCGCGGGTCCCGTCTTTTTCGGAGCGGCTAAAGCGTCATTGGCGACCACTCCATTCTCGACTGCCGTCTCGACTGGAACGACCGTCCTCCCCGCACCGATCGTTCCTCCGGGTCGGGATATCCTATCGGAATCAAATGTGACAAATATTGCGGAGTTGGCTCGTTTCGGCCGCGGCTGGCCGGCTGCCATCTCCTATTCTCCGGACGGCGCCCAACTGGCGATGGGCACGGCATTGGGAATCGAAATCCTGCAAACAAAAACCGGAGAGTTTCGAACACTCTATTCGTCCGACTCACCGATCCTGGCTATCCAGTTCTCCCCGGATGGACGATGGATCGCCGCCGGACGGGAGGACGGGCGCGTGCTGGTTCTGGATGCGAAAACGGGGAAGGTCGATCTGACGCTGGTCGTCCATACCCGCCCGGTTCACGGATTGGCTTTCTCGCGCCCGGAAGCTGTAGGAGGTGCGTCAGCCTGGCTGGCTTCCGGAGCGGAAGACGGTTCGGTCGTGGTATGGGATTTGAGTTCCGGGATGTCAAGGAATAAATTCCTAAACCCGCTTCTAGGCTACTGGGGTTATGGAATCCGCAGTCTGGCATTCTCTCCGGATAATAAAGTGCTTGTGACGGGCGGCGATCAGGGATACGTCTCCAACTGGGATCTTTCCACGGGGGAGGAACTGCCGCGTTTGCAGACGCAACATGGTCTGCTTTTCAACATCGCTTTTTCTCCGGACGGCAAACGGTTGGCCTCCGCCTGCGGCGACGGTACAGTGCAAATCTGGAATTATTCGACGGGGGAACCGATGCAATTGCTTCAGGGACACACCTACGGCGCCTGGAGCGTGGTCTGGTCGCATGACGGGTCGGAACTGGTGGCCGGCGCCGGCGACGGCACGGTAAAAATCTGGCAGGCGGATACAGGCATCCTCCAAAGGGAAAAAGCGGCGACGTTTACCAAAATTGATTCTCTGCAGTTTTCCCCGGACGGCTCGCACCTGGCGGCGGTGTCGATCGGTGAACGGGCGCTGCTCTTAAATGGGGGATCGCTGGAGGAAGAAAATAACTTTCCGGAATTTTTCGGCGGGGTGCGGTCGGCCTCCTTCTATCCGGACGGCAGTTCGGCGGCGCTCGCCGATGAGAACGGGCTGACTTATCTGTGGAACCTTCGCCAGGGGAAATCCATTGTCCTCGGTACGGTCCGCCCCGCAAGTAAAGCGGCGATGTCCGCTGTCTTCTCTCCAAAGGGCGGATTGCTCGCCGTCATCGACGGTGTTCCGGGCCTACTTCGGGTGTATGAATTGAACACCATGGCCCTGCGGACCGAGCAACATGTTCCCGCATTGAAAACCGTCGCGTTTTCTCCAGATGGAACGCTGATCGCCGCAGGTGGCAGTCCGCTGACGCTCTTGGATTTATCTTCCGGGAAAAGCCGGAATTTGCAAATACCATCCTCTCCCACCAGCCTTTCCTTCATTCAAATTCCCAAATCTCCCAGCCCCTATCTGGCAGCCGGACTGGATAACGGATCGGTTTTCTTATGGAATCTGGCGGACGACTCTCTGACTGAATTGGCTTCGAAAGGAAATCCACCCATCTGGAGTCTGGCCTCCTCCGGAACTTCCCTGGCCGCCGGCGACGATCAGGGCGACGTGCAAATCTGGGATGCCGCCGATCATAGCGTGCTGCATCGGTTCGCCGGTTACTCCGGATCGATTTTTGCGATCTCCCTTTCACCGGACGGATCCATTCTGGCGGCGGGCGGCATCCAAGGATCGATCCGTTTTTGGTCGCTTCGCAACGGGAAGATGCTGCGGGTTCTGGCGGCCCACAACGGTTGGGTGAACGGATTGACATTCTCACCGGACGGCCGATGGCTTCTTTCCACCGGTTCGGACGGCACCGCGCGAATTTGGGGAGTGCCGGCACAAAGTTCCACCTGAGATAGCGGGAGGGGTCCGGCACCCTCGCATGGTAGAATGTGCCGGCCGAAAAATATTCTTCGTCCCTTCTCCGCAGAGATGCGATGGGACGGCAAACAACGGGAGCGCAAAATGAATGTTGCGTTGGGATGCGATCACGCCGGCTTTCTGCTGAAACAGGCCGTTCAGGATGAAATCATCGCAGGCGGGCACAAGGTGATTGACGTTGGCACTTACGGTACCGACCCCGACGATTATCCGGACTTTGTGGAAAAACTCGCAAGCGAAATCATTTCCAAACGCGCGGAACGCGGAGTCTTCATCTGCGGTTCGGGGGTTGGAGCCGGCATCGCCGCGAATAAAATCCGGGGGATCTACGCCGGCATGTGCCATGACACCTATTCGGCCCACCAGGGCGTGGAACACGATGATATGAATGTCCTCTGCTTGGGATCGCGTGTGATCGGTCCGGCCCTCGCCTGCGAGCTGGTCCGCGCATTTTTGAACGCGAATTTTTCCCGCGAGGAACGCCACGTGCGAAGGGTGGGTAAAATCCACCGCCTCGAGGATTCCTCCCTAGGAAAAGCCGGCCGGTGAACGAGAATCCGCTGGTCCGGTTAAACCGTATGGGGCAATCCGTTTGGTATGACAACATTCGCAGGGGATTGCTTGAATCCGGGGAACTCCTCTCGATGGTCCGCGCCGGTGAACTCCGCGGCGTTACGTCCAACCCGACGATTTTTGAAGACGCCATCGCGCATACGGAAGAATATCATTCCGCGCTCCAGATACTCTCCCAGAAGCGGTTTACCGCCGAACAGGCGTATGAGCAGCTCGCGCTGGACGATATCCGGGCTGCGGCGGACGTTTTCCTTCCGGTCTATGAGGAGAGCCGCGGGGCCGACGGATATATTTCCCTCGAGGTGTCCCCCGCCCTTGCGCTGGATTCCGAAGCCACGTGGAAAGAAGCCGGCCGGTTGAAACGCGCGGTGGACCGTCCGAATCTGATGATCAAAATACCGGGGACGCTCTCTTGCCTGGATGCAATCCGCCGTACGATCGCAGACGGCATCTGCGTGAATGTCACGCTGTTATTCTCGGTACACCGGTACCGCAAAGTGATGGAAGCCTATGCCGCCGGATTGGAAGATCGTGTATCGCGCAGGTTGCCGCTCGACACTGTTTCGTCCGTCGCCTCATTCTTCGTTTCTCGTCTGGACACGCTCATCGACCGAAAACTGGATCAAATGACCGGAAACGACACCCTCAGTTCAAGCGAATTGCAATCTTTGCGGGGGAAGGCGGCGATCACCAACACCCGTTTGGCCTATCAGGAGTTTTTAGCGTTCCGTGGCAGCCAAAGGTGGTTGGACCTCTCGGCGCTCGGGGCGAGGCTCCAGCGGCCGCTGTGGGCTTCCACGAGCACGAAAGACCCATCTTTTCCGGATACCTACTATGTCGAAGCCCTGATCGCGCCGGATAGTGTGAATACCATGCCCCCAGCCACGATCGCGGCATACCGCGACCATGGGAATCCGGCGATTCGGATCGGGAACGACCTGGAAGAAGCCCGTGCACTTCCGGGGCAGTTGGCCCAGATCGGCATCTCCTTGGAGCAGGCCACCAACCAGCTGGAAACGGACGGCATCGAAGCTTTTCAACGCTCATTTCAATCCATGCTTGCGGTTGTGGAAAATCGGTTGTCGAAAGAACGATAGTAACCCCCTTCCTCTCCATCGCTTGCGAAATCATTCTCGGACGGGTATAATGCCGCCGATTTAGAGCGGACTTGACGGGGTCGGGCTTACGGGGTGAAAACCCGAGCACCGGCCCCCATTTATGATCGGTCAGTACCGGGCTTCCCTCGATTTTCCTGGTTAACGCCCCGCCCATCCCAATCGCTCTTGGACGATCGGTAACCTCAACACGGAAACCGGGAGATCCGACGGTCCGCACGATCGGAGGAAACCAATGACAGAACAACCTGCAGCGGTCGGAAAGACTTTGCTGGCCGCGCTCAAACCCAAGATGGCCCTCACCGGGAAGGTGACGCGTTTGGAACTTTCCGGCGCGGTGGTGGATGTGGGGGCCGAACGGGAAGGCTGGCTCCATATATCGGCGCTAGGGAAAGAGGGTGTCAACCGCGTTCAGGACATCCTGCAATTGGGCCAGGAGATCACGGTATGGGTTCGAAAAGTGGATTCGCAAAAAGGCGAATTGCAACTGACGATGATTGAACCCAGAGCGCATGATTGGAATGAACTCCGTCCGGGGATGAACGTGCACGGCAAGATCACACGGATTGAAAAATTCGGAGTGTTCGTGGACTTCGGTGCCGAAAGGCCCGGTTTAATCCATATCAGCGAATTATCCAACGAGTATGTCAAAGATATCGCCTCGGTGGTTAAGGTCGGGGACGAAGTCGATTCGGTTATTTTGGAAGTGGACCGCAAAAAGAGACAGGTGCACTTGAGCCGGAAAGCCTTGGAGGCCAAACCGCAGCCGAAGGTGGAAGAGGAAGCCCCGGAGGAGCCGGAGACCAAACCCATCACCGCCATGGAAGCGGCCTTTCTCAAGGCCCAATCCGGCTCGGAACAAACCGAGGCGAACCAAGATCGGCGGGATTGTTCCAAAGCGGAAACCCGTCGCCGACAACAGGAAGATATCCTCAACCGGACGCTGCAGACCGCACCGCGGAAATAAGCAACGGGCGAGGACAATTCCTCGCCCGTTTTCTAATCCTTCGAAATGCACGACCAGCACCCGGGAAAACCGGGATTCCGTTGCGGTGTCCCGCAACCCTACTGATCCTCTTCGTCCAAACTCTCCTCTTCTTCCTCGTCCTCGACTTCAAAGCCTTCTTCTTCGCTCTCCCATTCCTCGTCGAACTCGTCTTCCTCCCATTCTTCTTCGGTGGCCGCTTCCTCGGATTGGGAATATGTCAGGCATCCGGCGTCGGGATCCAGTTCAATGGCCGCCGCGCCGCAAAAATTCTCCTCCAGGAAAATGCAATCCATATACCGGCAACGAATCCTGGGCATGAAACCTCCTCCGAGAAAAGCCTATAAAGTATAACGCATTCAACTGGAAGCCGATGGCGGAAGCTCCCATTTTTCCCCCGCAGAATGTTTTTACTCTACGGCAGAAAATTCGTCCGGTCAAGGGATTCCCGAAAAATCGGGGTAAAAAAGTGGTCTAGGAACGTACCCGTTTGGCGTCCAGAACGTTCGGAAGGGCCTCAATCCGATTGAGCACCCGGCTTAGCTGGCTCAGATCGGTCACTTCCATGAGCATGTCGATCGTCGCCTGGTGGGATTTGGTGTTTACGCTGACTTGGCGCATGTTGATATGATCCTCCGTGACCAGCGAGGAGACGTCGCGCAGCAAGCCTTCGCGGTCGTAAGCGGTGATGCGCACCTCGACGGCATACGTGCGGACGACCCGGCCCCAGGAAACCCGCACCAGACGCTCCTTATCGGGGATGCGAAGGATATTCGGACAATCGGTGCGATGGATGCTGGCGCCGTGCCCGCGCGTGATATACCCGACGATCGGATCCCCGGGGACGGGTTTGCAGCAACGCGCAAGGTTGGTCAACATCCCGCGCAGTCCGGTGACGTTGATCTCGCCGGTGGTGGCGGAAACCGCGCCGGCAGCCGCGGGCGCCGGCTCCAGGCCGGTTTGTTCGGGCTCCAGTATCTTGGAAAAGATTCTTGCCGGAGAGACATCCCCCGAACCCACGGCGGCAAGGAAATCGCTGACGGTGGGAAAACCCGCTTGCTTGGCGAGACTCTCGAGTGTAATTCCTTCCATGCCCAGACGATGGAGCTCGCGTTCGACGACATCGCGGCCGATGGATATCTTCTGTTCCGTGTCCTGGCGTTTGAACCAGAAGCGGATTTTGCTGAGCGCGCGCTGGGATTTCACCAACCCCAGATGCGGGTTCAACCAATCGCGGCTTGGACCTCCGCTGCGGGTGGTGATCACTTCCACCTGGTCGCCGGTGTGCAACGGGTAATCCAGCGAAACGAGTTTTCCATTCACCCGGGCGCCCCGGCAGTGGTGGCCGATTTCGGTGTGAACATGGTAGGCGAAATCGATCGGCGTCGAACCGGCGGGCAGATCGATCACATCCCCTTTGGGGGTGAAGGCATACACGCGGTCTTCGAGGACGTCGGTCTTCAACCCGTCGAGGAAGTCGCCCGCGTCGTCCACTTCCTGGCGCCAGTCCATCAGGCTGCGCAGATAGAGCACCCGCCGTTCGAAGGATTCGTCGCGTTTGGAGCCGTCCTCCTTGTAGCGCCAATGCGCGGCGATTCCCAACTCCGCGTTACGGTGCATTTCCAAGGTTCGGATCTGCACTTCGAGCGTCTTTCCGTCGTCGTAGACGACGGCGGTGTGCAACGACTGGTAGAAATTGTCTTTCGGGGAGGCGATGTAATCGTCAAACTCCCCCGGCAGGGGAACCCAGTGATTGTGGATCACGCCCAGCGCGACATAGCAGCTGGAGACGTCGTCCACGATTACGCGCACAGCGCGGACGTCGTGAACCGATTCGAAAGGCACCCCCTTACGCGTCATTTTGCGGTAGATCGAATAAATGTGCTTCGGCCGGCCGGTCACTTCAACCTTCAAGCCGGCTTTCGAAAGCTCCGCCCGAAGGTTCTCGACGATGGACTGCATCATGGCTTCGCGGTCGGGGCTGCGTTCTTCGAGTTTGGCGGCAATTTCCTTGTACTTGACCGGGTTCACATACAGGAACGATAGATCCTCGAGTTCCCATTTCATCTGCCAGATGCCGAGCCGGTTTGCCAACGGGGCGAAGAGCTCCAGAGTTTCCTGAGCGATGGCCTTTCTGCGTTCGAGTGGCAGGTGGTTGAGCGTTCGCATATTGTGCAGGCGGTCGGCCAGTTTAATCACCACCACCCGCACGTCGTCGCCCATCGAAAAGAAAATCTTCCGCAGTGTTTCCACATCCAGGGCTTTTCGACGCGCGGCATCATCCTGGGGAGGAAGTGTTCCGTCGTCGCGGGAGACGCGCGGTAGTTGGGTGAGTTTGGTGACCCCATCGACCAGTTTGGCCACCTCGTCGCCGAACTCCGTGCGGATGATGTCTAGGGTGACCGGGGTATCTTCCACCGTGTCGTGCAGCAAGCCGGCGGCGATGGCCGCGCCCGGCAATTGCAGGTCGGCCAATATTTTTGCTACGGCCAGGCAATGTTGAATGTAGGGTTCCCCGGAGGCGCGTTTCTGCCCTTCGTGGGCACGCGACGCCATCCAGTAGGCCCGTTCAATAATTTCCCGGTCCGCCGGCGAAAGGTAGGAAACTGCCTGAAAAAAGCTATCGGTTTCCATAGGAAGGAAGAACGGCTTTAAAGTATACCTCGCCGGTGAAGCCGGTCGATTCGTTTTCCCGCCCGATGAAGGATCGCTGGCATTCTCCTTGCACGTCTTAATCCCTCGGGGAATGCCGCGATCAAAAAACCGGCGGTGCGGAACGATCCCCGGATCAGCCCCTGCCCGTCCGAGGAGGAGTGGATGTCATTAAGCGGCAAAGGTTTCTACATCTGGCAAATCCCGCATTGCGAAGGCGGCAATCCGACCCTGATTGCGGCGCGGGCCGCTTCCGCCGGATTGACCCACGTATTAATAAAAATCGCCGATGCGGGAAATGCTTTTAATATCGACAAGAATGGGAGGGATTTAATCCCCCCCGTAGTCGCCGCGCTGCACTCCAGGGGAATTCAGGCCTGGGGCTGGCATTATGTATACGGATACGATCCGGTCGCCGAAGCGCGCGTTGCGGTTCAAAGGACGTCCGCCCTGCAGTTGGACGGATACGTCATCGATGCGGAAGCGGAATACCAATATTCGGGTCGGACCGCCGTAGCAAGGACATTCTGCCAGCAATTGCGCGCCGGGTTGGGCGGCTTCCCGATTGCAATTTCGTCCTACCGGTTCCCCGCCTACCATACCGCATTCCCCTGGAGCGTCTTCCTCGAATATTCCGACTATAACTGCCCGCAAGTCTATTGGGAACAAGCTCACAACGGGGCGGATCAGTTGAAGCTGTGTTACGACCAATTTCAGAAGTTTTCACCGATCCGACCGATCATCCCGACCGGCCCCGCGTATTCCAACGCCGGGTGGCGCCCGGCCGCTTCCGAACTGACCGCTTTCATGCAGAAAGCCCTGGAACTGAACATGACCGCGGTTCAATTCTTTTCCTGGGATTATTCCACCCAGCCCTCATACCTGGATCTGTGGAACGCGGTAGCCAATTTCCCGTGGCCCGCCGCGCCCACGGCCGATATCGTTCTGAGGCTTCCGACCATATGGAACACCCACGATCCCAACCGGATCATCGCTCTGTATCAGGATAACGCCGCCCATGTCACCAGCACGAGCACCATCGTTGGTGCCAATGCAATCATCGGTTGGTACTCGGATTTATTCAGCAACCGCTTACCGGGCGCGGTGTTTCAGGTGACCGGTTACAGCGGCAGCGGAAATTCCCGCCACTTTACCTGGACGGCAACGAGCTCGGCGGGTTCGGTTCGAGACGGAAACGACACGCTGGGAATCCGAGATGGGAAGGTTCAATATCATTACACCTACTTCACAATCACTCATTAATCGTTGAAGAATATATCGTCATTAGGGTCCGAATTATCCCATTTACAAATTGGATTTATGTTTTAGCATCCTGATAATTGACTTACCCGTCTTGAGGGTTATAATTTTCCCGTTGCCCGGGAATTGGATTGCATTCCGCAGCCCATAACCTGACAATCCGCGTTAATGCTGGCCCCCGTAGCTCAAAGGATAGAGCGGCTGACTTCGAATCAGTAGGTTGGGGGTTCGAGTCCCTCCGGGGGCGCCTTTATTTCCGTGACCGGTGCGCCGGAACAGCCCCGCCGTGCTGGATTTCTGCCTTCAGGTGTGTTGCCGTGCGTCAATCGCGCCACCTTCTTTTCGGCTCAAAAACCACAAAACTGGAGTTGCTTCTTTCTCCGCTCTCCCGCCTGCCGGTATCGGTCGAGGATGGGCCGGCCGGCGAAGCCATCCGGTTGCTGCGCGAAGATCTGAAGCGGGTTAAATTGGAGCGCATCGAACCGAACTTCTACCTCTCCACCGGATACGGAACAGTTGAAGGCACCACAAACATCGCCGTCGGTTTCTACGACACCAATCCGCTGATCCGCGAACTGCATAAGGAGTTCCGCAGGTGGTTGTACAGCCCCGAAGAAATCCTTGCGACTCTCCGGCACGAGACCGGTCACGCCTTCTGCTATGCCTATAAACTTTACCGGCGGAAGGATTTTCGCGAAACGTTCAACGTGCGCGGCCATTTTTTCCATACCTACCCGGTCACCAATCGATATGTGGAACGGGCCAATCCTTGGAGCCGTGATTATGTCAATCCGAGCGGGGATCATTACGCCCAGAAGCATCCCGACGATGATTTCGCCGAGACTTTCTGTGTGTGGTTCACATCGCGCAGGAACTGGCGCCGGCAGTACCGCCGCTTTCCGGGCGCGTTGAAAAAATTAGATTTTGTGGATTCGGTGGTCCGCGAGTTGCGCCGTACGGACCCGGAACTGGAAAATGATCCCAGTCTGCAGGATGAACCCATCTCCGGGCTGTCGATGACCCTGGCCAAATTCCTTAAGGCCGACGTCCGGCGTTATCGCCGCCAAGCTACGGGGTATGTGGACGGCGACCTGCGCAGAATCTTCCACAAAACCCCGCTGCGATCCGACCTGCAACGCAACTACCTGCCGGCGGCAGATTTCATCCGCGAGCACCAGCCTTTCCTGATGCGCCACGTCAGCCGGTGGGTCAAGACGGATCCGCTAGTGGCGAAGGATTTATTGGATAAATACCAGCACCGTGCCAAGGATTTGCGGTTGTCTTTGCACAAGCGGGAAAGGGAAATTAAATTATTGGAGTTGGCGTCTTATCTGTCCGAGCGGTGCACCCTGTACCAATCCTCCGGTTCGTTCTTCAGTTGACCTTTGCTTTCAGTGCGCATGATCCGGGACTTTGTCGGTTTCCGGGATTCCCGCCAGCACGCTTTCATAGAGCGTCATCACCTGGTCGGTGATTCGTTCCCAGGAGTACGAGCGGGCCACGTTGGCCGCATGCCTCCCCAATTCGTGGCGCAGATGCGGATCGGTCAACAGCCTCTGCAGCCGGTCGGCCAAGGCGGCCGGGTCGGAATCCGGAATGTGGAATCCGGTCCGCCCGTCGCGCACCAGGTACAGCAATCCCCCCACCCCGGACGCCACAACCGGTGTTCCGCAGGCCATGGCTTCCAGCGCGACCATGCCGAAGGATTCGTATTGCGACGGCATCACCACGGCTTGCGCCGCGGAATAATAATACGGTAATTCGTTTTGCGGCCGCCGTCCTAAAAACGAAACGACGTTCTCGACGTGGAGGGTTTCCCGAAGTTCCTGGAGATATTGCATCTCTTCCTGCGGATGATCGGGATCGCCTCCGATAACCTCCACGCACGGGCAAGAAGGCGCAAGCAACCCGCGCGTTTGCATAAGCGCCGCGGCGCGCAATAGGGTTTCCACGCCCTTTAACCGTTCGATCCGTCCCACGTACAAGATCATTTGCGCATCCCGGGCCAGCCCGATCTGCTCGCGCGCATCCGCGACGGAAAGAGGATGAAAAAGCTCTACGTCCACTCCGGGGGGAATGACAACGATTTTGCGGATGTCCGCCCGGTAGAGCATCTGCAATTGCATCCGTTCGGCGGGTGTGGCGGCGATGATGCGGTTTGCGCCGCCGAGGATGGATTCTTCCGCCAGCCGCCGCAACGGATCCTCCCAGGTCCCGCCCAGCCGCGTTTTCATTTCGCCCAGCGTGTGGAACATATGAACCAGCGGGATTTTCCAAACCTGCTGCAGGGTCAACCCGGCAAGCCCGGAAAGCCAGTAATGACTGTGGATCAAATCGTAGGAAACCCCCTGTTCGACGGCGAAGCGTTGGATCGCTTCGGCGAATACGGGAACATAATTCGACCATTGATCGCGTGGCAATGGAATCTCCGGCCCCGCCGGGATGTGAATGACGCGGTTGCCGTTGCCCAAATCGTGGATCACATGCGGGATGTGTTCGTCCTGCGAGCGGGTGAATACGTCGACGCGGATACCGACCTTACCGAGCGAACGCGTCAATTCGCGGACGTATACGTTCATTCCGCCGGTATCCTTGCCGCCCAGCACCGCCAGCGGGCAAGTATGGTAGGAGAGCATCGCCACGCGCATGGAGATATTATAAGGTGAACGGTTCGCCGTCGGGTGGAGGAACCACGCAGACCGGATATATCTTGAGATTTGCTAATTAATTCACCCCTTGGGGAATATACCAGCTCGATCGCGGTTTCCAACTTGCGCATTAAATGAAGCGCAACCTTGGCGCTCCTATTGGAATCTGCCGAAAAATAGGCGGAAAACCAGCCAACTTGACCCCGGGGTTGCGCTCGTGGTATTCTCCCTCCGAATTTCCGATATAAGGGGGGGAAAACCATGACAACCGAAGAACGAGCTTATTGGGTGGCTTTCAACCACATTCGAGGGGTCGGCTCCGCGCGCGTCCAGCGGATGATCAAGGCGTTCGGAGATTTACGCTCGGCGTGGGAGGCACCCCGGAGCGGTCTGTCGGCGGCCGGGTTGGATGAGCGCACGGCGGAAGCGATCGTATCCGGCCGGTCGCAAATCGATCCGGAATTGCTTCTGGATCGTTGCGCGCAGCGGCGGATCCGGGTGCTGATCTGGAAAGATGCGGATTACCCTGTCCGGTTAAAAGAATTACCTGCGCCGCCGCCGGTGCTTTATCTCAAGGGGACACTTTGCGAAGCGGATAACCTTTCCGCAGCGGTGGTCGGAACCCGCAAGGCGACCGCCTATGGGCGGGAAGTAACCCGGATGTTCGCTTCGGCGCTGGCCTCCAGTGGCGTTACCGTGGTCAGCGGCATGGCGCGTGGAATCGACGCCGAGGCGCACACTGCGGCGCTTGAGCGGCATGGACGGACGTTGGCCGTATTCGGCTGCGGCGTGGATGTCGTTTATCCCCCCGAACACGCGCGTCTGGCGCGCAGGATCGAGGAGTCTGGCGCGCTCCTGAGCGATTATCCTCCCGGAACTCCGCCTGATGCGGTGAACTTTCCGCCGCGTAACCGAATTATCGCCGGGTTATCGATGGCAACGCTTGTGGTGGAGGCGGGAGAGGAAAGCGGAGCATTACTCACAGCCTCCTATGCGGCCGATTATGGCAGGGATGTATTCGCCGTTCCCGGGAGCGTACTGAGCGAATCGAGCCGGGGTTGCAACCGGTTGATCGCGAGCGGTGCGCAGCTGGCGGTATCGCCGGAGGAATTTTTATGCGCACTGGATCTGAATCGCACCGGCCCGTCGATTCAAATGCGCATGGCCATTCCAGATAGTCCGGTGGAAGCGAAAATATTAAACGCGCTCAGTGCGGAGCCGACGCACATCGATCTTTTGAAAACGAAGGTCGGTTTGCCGGTGGAAGAGGTTTCGGGCGCCTTGGCAATGATGGAATTAAAGGGAATGGTTCGACCGGTCGGAGGCATGCAATACATCGCACTCCGAACCGTGTATTCGGGAGAAACCCGCGACTAAATGAACGCACAACGCGATTCCAAGCTCCCTTTCCTTGCAGTGCTGATGGCCGGCGGCGGCGGAACGCGGCTTTGGCCGCTTTCGTGTCCGGACCAGCCCAAGCAGTTCCTGCCGCTGATCGGCGGCCGCTCGCTGTTCCAATTGACCGTAGCGCGCTTGCGGGAGATTCTTCCGCCGGAAGATATTTTTATCATTTCCAACGACCAACTGATGCCGATGATCCGGTCGTCGAACATCGGGCTTCCGGAAGAAAACCTGCTTTGCGAGCCGAGTCCGCGTAACACCGCGCCGGCCGTTGCTTACGCTTTGGCCGTGCTTCGGGCCCGCTTTCCCAAGTTCGTCATGGCTTGTCTGCCCTCGGACCATTACATCGCCGAACCGAAGCGGTTCCTCGCGCTCGTGCAATCCGCCCGGTCGCTTGCTGGGAAAGGATATCTTGTCACTCTGGGGATCGAGCCGACCGGCCCAACAACCGGATACGGATACGTAGAACAAGGAGAACGTCTGGACTCGATCGACGGGTTGTCCGTGTTCCGGGTCAAGCGATTCAAGGAAAAGCCCACGGCAGAGGAAGCCCAAGCCATGATTGCCCGAGGTGGATTCCACTGGAATTCGGGGATGTTCTTCTGGCGTTCCGATGTACTCGAAGAGGAATATCGAACTCAGCAACCGGCCATTGCCAAAGCGCTGGACCGGTTGGCGGGGTTGCTGGAACGTAGAGGTGAGGACAAATCCCTGAAAGAGATATGGGAAACCATGCCGGTCCTTTCGCTCGATTACGGCATTCTGGAGGCCTCGGACCGCGTCGCGGTTCTCCCGGTGCGTGATCTGGGGTGGACCGATATCGGAAGTTGGGACGCGCTGGTTGAACTCTACCAGGCGCATCCGGAACTTCAGGGGGAAGCACCCCAAGGCGTTCGCGACGTCGGTTCGCAATCCGTCACCGTCATTCGAAAAACGGATTTCCACCGCGTTCTGGCGACAGTGGGATTGCATGATGTTATCATCGTGGAAACGGACGACGCGATTCTGATCTGTCAGAGGGGAAAATCCCAGGATGTCCGAAAGATCGCCGGCATGCTTTAAATGACGCCCATCCTGCGGAAACCGGACGGATGTCCAATTTCCATTGAATAAACACATCCTTTTGAGAAAATGGAGCCTCTAGGTGTATGGAAGGATATTGTCTTAAATGCAAAGCCAAACGGGAGATTACAAATCCCGTGGCCGGATTCCTATCCAACGGCAGACCGACTACCTCGGGCATATGTTCCGTCTGCGGATCGAAAATCCATAAAATGGGTTCGACCGAAGCGCATGCGGGCTTGACACCGCCGCCCCCCGCTCCGAAAACGGAGAAGAAACGGAAGGGGCGCACGGGAAAGCTGGTGATCGTTGAATCACCGACCAAGGCGAAGACTGTGGGGCGATTTCTGGGTAGAGGTTACCAGGTGCGCGCCTCCGTCGGTCACGTGCGCGACCTGTTGCGGTCTCAGCTTTCCGTCGATGTAGACAACGGTTTTACCCCCAAATATCGAATCCCCAATGAGAAGCGGCCGGTCGTCAAGGAGCTAAAGGCGCTGGCGAAGGATGCGGCGGAAGTGTATCTGGCGACCGATCCGGACCGGGAGGGCGAAGCGATCGCCTGGCATTTGATGGAGGCTACGGAACTGGAACCGGCCATCACCCGCCGGGTGGCTTTCCACGAAATCACCAAGTCCGCGATCGAAGAAGCCTTTCGCAATCCGCGCGATGTGGATATGAACCTGGTTAACGCCCAGCAGGCGCGGCGGATCCTGGACCGCCTGGTTGGGTATATGCTCAGCCCGCTCCTGTGGGCCAAAGTCCGCAGCCGGCTTTCGGCCGGCCGTGTGCAATCGGTGGCTCTACGCCTGGTGGCGGAACGGGAACGCGAAATTACGGCCTTCCAACCGGCGGAATATTGGTCGATTGAGGCGGATCTGGCGAAATTGCAAAACGGGGATCAAACCTTCCGCGCCAAATTGGCGAAAGTGGATGATCAAGATCCGGCGTTGGAAAATCAGGCGGAGGCCGAGGAGCTTGCCGCGGACCTTCGCAATGCGGCTTTTTCCGTCGCGCGGGTTCGAACAGGCGAAAGGAGGCGTAATCCATCGGCACCTTTCACCACCTCAACGCTGCAACAGGAGGCCTCCCGCAAGCTTGGGTTTTCACCAAAGAAGACGATGGCCATCGCCCAGCAGTTGTATGAGGGCGTGGAGATCGATTCGATGGGAATGACCGGTTTAATTACGTATATGCGAACTGATTCACCACAGGTTGCCGAAAGCGCACAACTGGAGGCCAGAAAGTATATCGCCGAGAAATTCGGCGCGGATTTCATCCCCTCGGAGCTACCGCAATACCGCTCTAAATCCCGCAGTGCGCAGGAAGCCCATGAAGCCATCCGGCTGACATCCGTGGAGCGATATCCAAAATCGCTCGAGGAATACCTCAGCCGCGATCAAAACCGGCTCTACTCGTTGATCTGGCAACGGTTCGTGGCTTCGCAAATGGCGCCGGCCGTGTTTGATACCGTCCAGGTGGATGTGGAGGCCAAAGGGAACCGTACATACCTGTTACGGGCTTCCGGCGCCACCTTGAGGTTCCAGGGGTTCCTGGCAGTGTATGAGGAAGCCAGGGATGAAGATCAGGCCGAGGATGAAACGCAAGTATCCCTCCCCTCCCTGAACGAAGGCGAGCCCTTGCGGCTTATCGAGTTGCATCCGGACCAGCATTTCACGCAACCCCCGCCGCGGTACACCGAAGCCGCCCTAATCCGCGCCCTGGAGGAATTCGGCATCGGAAGGCCTTCTACGTACGCCCCGATTCTCTCCACTATCCAGGCGCGGGGCTATGTCGTCCGCGAAGAGAAACGCCTGGCGCCGACGGAAATCGGCTTTACCGTCAACGATATGCTGGTCAAGTACTTTCCGGATGTGATCAACACGGGATTTACGGCGACGATGGAGGAAGAGCTCGACGAGATCGCCGAAGGGGCTCACGATTGGACTTCCACGCTGCGGGAATTCTACGAGCCGTTTTGCAAAGACCTCCGGCACGCCGAGGAGGAAATCCCCAAGGTCAGCGACGCGCCGGAGTTGCTCGGACGGAATTGTCCCACATGCGGAAACCCGCTGGTGATCCGCTACGGGCGATTCGGAAAATTCATTGGATGTTCCACCTTCCCAGTCTGCCGGTATGTGGAGCCTTGGCTGGAAAAAACCGGTGTGCGCTGTCCGAAAGACGGCGGTGAATTGGTCGAACGCAAGACCCGCAAAGGCCGGATCTTCTATGCATGTTCGAATTATCCAGCCTGCGATTTCACATCCTGGAAAAAGCCCTTGGCCATCCCCTGCCCTGCCTGCAATGGTCTGCTGGTGGTGGCTAACCGGCAAACGGTTCAGTGCACGCAATGCCAGGAGAAATTTCCCATCGATTCCATCCTCGCCAAGGAAGAAGAGTCAGCCTGAAGAATCAACGGGCTTGACGAGATTCCGACCAATCGAAAAACCCAGTTTGCCCCGGAAAGGCATCTGCGGATACAATCGATGGAAATCGGCGGTCCGTTTTCAAGGCGGTGATCCATGTCCAACCTAAAATCTTTTTTTCAAGCGATCAACCGGAGAAGCCGGAATCCACTTGTCGGATATGGAATCAGCTTTGTCTTGGGCGCGGTGTTTGGTCTTGTTGTGCTTGGCTGGAAGGTCTGGCCGGTTCAGTACATCGATACTAAACCCCAGATGCTCCGGTCGGATATTCAATTGGATTACCTCCGCATGATAGTGGATTCCTACGCCGTGAACGGGGATCCCACGCTAGCGCGCGGGCGGTTCGACGACCTGGGAGCGGGCAAATGGGATTTGTTGGATCAATTGCAGAACGACAAGTTAACGGATCCGGAACGGCTGCAGCAATTTGAGGTTCTGATCGCCAACCTGTATGTGGGCACGCCGGGGAATCCCGGCGTCCAGCCGACGCCCGCCGCGAGCTCGGGCGGGATGCAAGGCGTGCTTTCGGTTCTCGCGATTCTGGGAGTTATCATCGGTGCGGCCATTGCGCTTGTCCTGGTTGTGAATATGCGACGGCACAGGGGAAATCCCCCTCCGGAAGAAAACGAGAATCCCGAATCCACCGGGGAGCTCTCGATCGAATCGGAGGAGCAATTCGGTGAAATTGAGCCGCCGGAGACGACGGCAGCCACCGAGGAAGGCGCCGAGCCTTTGGAACGGTTCGTTACCACGTATGTATTGGGAGACGATCTTTACGAAGACAGCTTTACCATCAATTCCGCCAGCGGCGAGTTCCTTGGTGAATGCGGCGTCGGGATTTCGGAGCCAATCGGGGTTGGGGAGCCGAAGAAGGTGACGGCCTTTGAAGTCTGGTTGTTCGACCGCAAACCCAGCCGCACCTCAACCACGGTGCTCCTAAGCGAATATGCAAATCAAAAAGATGATGTCCGGGCGAGCCTGGCACCCCGCGGAACCCCTGCCCTAGCAGTGCCGGGAGCCGATATTTGGATGGAGACGCCGGGTCTGCAGTTGCGGGTTGTCATCCGCGAATTAATCTACGGCGAGGGGCCCCTGCCTCATAACTCCTATTTTGAACGGCTGACGCTGCAGCTGGAAATCTGGGCGAGAACCAAATAACTCCCTCCCAAGAAAAAAGCGACGCTATTCAATTTTCTGGATTTTAAACGCAATCTTGCCCGACGGTGTGGGTACATCCACGCTTTCCCCCACGCGATGGCCAAGAAGCGCCTTTCCAATCGGCGATTCGAGGGAAATCTTCCGCGCGCGCGTATCCGCCTCCGTGCTTCCGACGATCTGAAACACTTCCGAATCGCTCCCCTGCTCCAAGACCGTTACCCGGCAACCGAGCGAGACGACGTCGCGGGGCGTGGAGCCCGGATCGACGATCTCGGCATTCTTGATCAGCTCCTCCAATTCCAGGATCCGGCCTTCGAGAAAACCCTGTTCTTCTTTGGCGGATGTGTAATCGGCGTTTTCGGAAAGATCGCCTTGCTGGATGGCCGCCCGCAGCCGGACAGCCAGCGCTGTCCGGGCGGGACCTTTCAACTGCTCCAGTTCTTCCCGGATTTTTTTCGCGCCCTCGGGCGTCAGGATTCTCTTTTCCATATGGAAGGATTTACACTCCTCGCAAAATCGATGTCAGGGTTTAGTTTGAGGGTCGGTCAACTTCCCGTATTCTTCCAGCGCGAAACGGTCGGTCATCCCGGCGATGTAATCGCACACGACGCGGTAAGGATCCTCCGCATCCGTCCGATCCATGATCCCCTGAGGCAAAATTTTAGGGTTGGCGATATAGAGGTTGAATAACTCCGTCAGAAACTTCTCGGCTTTGAGGGCCATGCGCATGACGCGGTAATGGCGGTACATTTTTTCGTACAGACGCGCCCGCAAGCCCTCCAGGGGGGGCAGAAAGGCATCGGAATAACCGACCAGATTATCCGTCAGCCGCTGAACGTCCGCTTGGGAATGGATGGACTGGTCGGCGATTCTACGCTGGGACGATTCCAGGATATCGGTGACTGCTAAATTGATGAAAGCGCGGATCATTTGATGGCGGGTCAATTCATCCAAGACGCCGGATTTCCATCCTGATGCGCTGCGAAGCGTGTTCCAGATTGCCAGATCCGCCAGGTCCTCCGGTTGCAAAATTCCGGATCGCAGTCCGTCATCGAGATCGTGCGAGGTATAGGCGCATTCGTCGGCGATATTGGCGATCTGGGCTTCCAGGTTGGCGTGCAATTCGGCGGAATAATCCGAAAGGTCTGGGCTGTCGAATGTGGTTTCGTGTTTGACGATGCCTTCGCGCGTTTCCCAGGTGAGATTTAAACCGGGAAAGGCCGGATACCGGTGTTCCAGAACGGTGACGATTCGCAACGATTGACGATTGTGGTCGAACCCTCCGTGCGGGTCCATCAACCGGGAGAGAACCGCTTCGCCGGAGTGGCCGAACGGGGGATGGCCCAAGTCGTGTGCGAGGCAGATTGCCTCGACCAGATCCTCGTTGGCTCCCAGCGACCGGGCAAGCGACCGGCCGATCTGGCTGACCTCCAGCGTGTGAGTTAACCGCGTGCGGTAATAATCCCCCTCGTAGGTGATGAAAACCTGGGTCTTGTGTTCGAGACGCCGGAAGGCGGTGGTATGCAGGATGCGGTCGCGGTCGCGCTGGAAACAAGTCCGGAACGGGGCTTCGGATTCCGGATATTCCCTGCCGCGCGAGGATTTGCTTAAGGTGGCGTAAGGCGCCAGCGTGCGTTCCTCTACGCCTTCCAATGTCTGTCGATCCAAGAGCATGATTTTCCCGATCCCAGAATGGATAGTGCGAGGAGTGTATCAAAGCGGGTTGGGCTTGTCAATCAAACCGCATTGAATTATCCTTCTTTTCGGCGGTGGAGTGGACGCTTTCTCCTCGGCTAGAATGGATCATTGATCCGAAATGAGCCCGCAGAGAATCATGTTGGTCGACGATCACGAGGTTGTGCGATTGGGATTGAAATCCCTGATCGAGCATCATCCCGGATTCGAAGTGGTTGCGGAAGCTGGATCGGCCAAGGAAGCGGTGGAGAAAGCGGCATCTCTGCAACCCGATGTCATTCTGATGGATATCCGCCTGCCCGGCGCATCGGGGATCGAAGCTTGCGAAGAAATCCTCCGGGCCAATCCGGAAATCAAAGTCATCATGCTCACCTCCTACGCGGAAGATGAGATGCTCTTCTCCGCGATCCGGGCCGGCGCATCCGGATACCTGCTGAAACAAATCGGAGGACAGGAACTGATCCAGGCGATCGAACGTGTCGGGCGGGGAGAAGCGTTGCTGGATCCGCTGGTGACCAAACGGGTGTTTGCGGAAATGCGGAAAATGGCGCAGGATGGAGAGGCTTCCACATTTTCCGGCCTGACCCCGCAGGAAATGCACGTACTGCAGTTGGTGGTCGAAGGGAAGACGAATAAGGAAATCTCCGAATCGTTGTTTCTGGGGGAAGGAACAGTGCGCAACTACGTGTCTTCGATCCTCTCCAAATTGAACGTGGTGAACCGCACAGAAGCGGCGGCCTACGCGGTACTC
>JBEKLP010000022.1:0-34997 GCA_050010135.1 Anaerolineales bacterium | reverse complement strand
CGCCAGATCCGAAAGGAAGCAACGGTAAGGGGGATCTTCCGGGCGCCGCCGGGAAGCCTGGTCGGGCATTTTCTATAATGAAAACCTTGCGAAGGTTTCAAGTACCTCTTGCGGTTGTCGTTTTTCTTCTGGTTTTATATCTGGTCACCCTGAAGCCTGTCTTCATCCATAAAGGCGGCGTCTGGACCCGGATCCTTACCCACGCTTCCTCCGTAGCGGTCGTTCTTCGAGACGCCGGGTTGAAACCGGCGAACGGCTATCCATCCTCTCCCGGATTGGATTCACCGGTCCATTGGGGGATGACGATTGAGGTTTCCTCCAGCCGGAGCATACCCATCCTGGTTGGCGGTGAAACCCGGTATGCGGATTTTCCCGAAGGCGGAAACATTCAGTTGCAGAAACTGCTGAACGAAGCCGGAGTCTTTTTGGAGAAGGGGGATTGGGTTTTCGCCGATGGCGCGCCGCTTTCCCCCGACCAGCTTTTGAATTCCCCGCCGATCAAAATTGAGATTCGAAAAGAGATCGCTTTCCAGGTTATCGCCGATGGGAAAACGACCGATTACCGCGCGCCCGGCCTGACGGTTGGCGAAGCGCTTTGGCAGGCGGGGGTCGTCCTGTATGATGCCGACGAGGTGACGCCATCGATCCCCACTTCGCTGAGTTCCATCCAACAATCGCCGATCGTTATCGAGATTATCCGGGCCCGCACGATCTCCGTGCATGTGGATGGGAAGGATCTTTCCGTTCGAACCGCCGGCAAGACCGTCGGTGAAGCCTTGGCCCGAGCCGGATTATCCCTGGACGGATGGGATTACGCCGTTCCCGCCGAAGGCGAACCGTTGCCCGCGGACGGAAGAATCCGCGTCGTGCGTGTGCGCGAGGAAATCCTGCGCGAACAATCGCCGATTCCGTTCGAACGGGCCAACCAACCCGTGCCGGAATTGGAACTGGACCGGACCCAGGTGGTACAACCGGGCGCACCGGGCATTATGGAATCAATCGTCCGAATCCGATACGAGGACGATGTCGAAGTCAGCCGCACGCCGGAGGGTCAGCAAATCCTGCTGCCCCCGCAAAAAAGAATCGTCGGGTATGGGACCAAGGTCGTCATTCGGACCGCCGATACTCCAGACGGCCCGATCGAGTATTACCGCGCGATCACCGTGTATGCCACGTCCTATTCACCATGCCGGCTGGGAGTGGTTCCTCCGCGCTGCAACTCCACCACCCGATCCGGGAAAACTCTGCAAAAAGGGATGATCGCGATGGTCGACAGCTGGTATTCCCTTTTTCAAGGCCAGGGGGTCTACGTCGACGGATACGGTCCCGCCACCGTCGAAGATAGCGGTGTTGGGCCGAACGCCCCGTATTGGATCGACCTGGCATACCTCGATGACGAATACATCGGCTGGCATAGAAATACGACGCTGTATTTCTTGACCCCCGAGCCGGCGAATATCCACTGGATCCTTCCGTGAGGGAACCCGATTCTTTCCCCGGCCCTGCTTACAGCGTCCGCTGGATGCTGCACGCTGCTGGTGTCCGGCCTCGAAAATCCCTCGGTCAGAATTTTCTAATCGATGATGGTGCACTCGCTCAGGTGGCTTCCGCGGCCGATATCGGAGCCGAAGACGTTCTGCTGGAAATCGGCGCTGGAGTGGGAAGCCTAACCCGGCACCTTGCGGCGCGCGCCCGCCGCGTGATTGCCGTGGAGATCGACCCGCTGCTGGTCTCACTTTTGCGCGCGGCGCTTTCATCCTTCCCCAACGTAACGCTTGTCCAGGGGGATATTCTGACTTTGCCGGTCGAAGACCTGGTGGGAAATGCCGCGCCGGGGAACTATAAAGTGGCGGCCAACATCCCGTATTACATCACCTCCGCGATCATCCGTCGGCTGGTGGAATCGAGCGTCTCGCCGAGCCTCATGGTCCTGACCGTGCAAAGAGAAGTGGCCGAGCGGATTTGCGCCCAGCCGGGGAGGATGAGCTTGCTCTCGCTCAGTGTGCAGTATTACGGAACTCCGGCCATCGTCGGCAGGATCCCGGCGGAGGCGTTCTACCCGGCCCCCAAGGTGGATTCCGCAATTGTCAAGGTGGAATTGCATGGCCCGTCGACGAGGAATATCGAGGCAGCCGGATGGATGTTCCGAATGGCGCGGGCGGGTTTCTCACAAAAACGAAAAATGCTTCGCAACACACTTTCGGCGGGATTGGTTCTTCCTCCGAAGGTTATCGAATCCTTTTTAAATAGAGCCGGGGTGGACCCGAAGCGCAGGGCGGAGACTCTGACGGTTGCCGAATGGGTGAAACTTGCCGAAACGATACCCGCGATCCCGTAAAAAAAATCCCTTCGCGGTGGAATAGCAATCCAGATTAAATATACGCGGGAGGGTGCGGGGTAGAATTATTGGGAGCGGTTTTATACAGAATAACAGATCGCGGCTGTATCGCCGCTAAAGGAACCGCAAGAAGGACATGGCACCGTTAACATGTTGATTTTTATTAACAGGTTGCTGAAAAAGTCGGGATTTGTCATTGCGAGGAGCGAAACGACGAAGCAATCCGGTGTTTCCAACGAGGAAAAACCAGATTGCTTCGCTCCCTTCGGTCGCTCGCAATGACATCTATCTTGTTTTTCAGCACCCTATTAATATGCAGTAGATGAGTTTCGTGATAAATGGAAGATTCAATCAAAAGTCCTTTTATGTTCGAAAAACCAAACAACGCAGTATACGTTAAGGAGGACTCCCAAAAGAATGAGGAAAAAATTGATCACATTTATCGGTGTAGTGTAGAAGTGGATAACAAAATTACCGAACAAGATGAAATTTCCCACCAGGAGCATCATCAGAAGAATGAGCACGATGGTACGGGCCCACTTTTTCAGATTTAACATTCCCCAACAAAGGATGAGGAACATGCCGATGGTGACAACCACGGGGATCGGGTATTGGATCGCGATATTAATATAATCTCCCAGGCCGTTTAAATAGTAGGAGATATACACTCCCGCGTCCGTCGGAAGGACGGGAATTTTCCATTGAATGAGTTTGTACGTGTTATTAATCCACTGAAAGACGACGATGAGGGAGAGTGAAACAAGTATCCCTGAAAAGATTAACAGGCATCCGGGAGTGGATTTCCGTTTGAGGGGGGTAGCCGGTGAAGAAAACGTGACGGTTTGTGGTCCGGGCGTCTTGGAACGTTTTTTCTTTGGTTTGCCGGGTTGGTCGGGGAGCTGCTTGTGGCAAAAGTAACACTCCCCCGCCTGGACGTCGTTGTATGAACCGCAATAAGGGCATTTCTCGGTAAGCATTTTTGTTTCCTCAAGGCTCCATCGCCCGGTCTTTGGGTTCCAAACGGTGGTGCCGGAGCCAGAGTTGCCAAACCCTCCAAGCCGCCTCAATTTTAACACCCATGCTCATTTTGGATTCCCCGATCCGACGGTCCTCGAACGTGATCGGATATTCGCCTACACGGTATCCCAGCCGCTGGGCGAGGTATGCCATCTCCACCAAGAATACGTAGCCGTTGGAGCCGATGCGATCCAGACCGATGCCCACCAGGGTCTCCCGCCGCCAGAGTTTAAATCCCGCCGTGGGGTCGTGGGTCCGGAGACCGAGGATGGTCCGCGCATAAAAGCTCGCCCAGCGCGAGAGCATTTTGCGTCCGACGTCCCAGCGTTTGTCCAACCCGCCTCCGGGGATATACCGCGAGCCGACGACGACGTCGTAGTCGGCCAGGAGTTGAGCCATCCGCACCAGGGCGTCCGGCGGATGGGAAAAGTCGCAGTCGATCTGGGCCACTACCTCGGTGCGTTGAGCTAGCGCGGCGCGAAATCCGGCCAGGTAAGCCGTACCCAGACCGAATTTCCCGGGGCGGTGGATCACCGATATCCGGCCGCCGGAATTCTTTGCCAACGCATCCGCCAGTCCGCCGGTTCCATCCGGGGAGTTATCGTCGACGATCACAAGGTTGAGATCGGGAAACGGCAGGGCGCGCAACGCCGTCACCATGGCCGTCAGGTTTTTCGCCTCGTTGTAGGTTGGGATGACGACGGATATCGAAGCAATGGCAGTCATAGGGTCCGCGAAGGCGTTTGATCCAGAGCGTTCTGCAGAGAATCCAGTGATGGGAATGTCCCATCCGCAGACGAGAGGAATCGGAAATGGAATGTTACTTCCGCCGGAGTCTGATTGGAATCCAGTTTGGCCATGACCGGGTAAAACGACCGGGCGGTTTGATCGAGCGTTGCGGCAATGGTTTTGGCAAACTCAATCAGCGAGGGCATGTCGCTGAGAATGACGAATTCGTTGAACGACAGATGGCCAACCATGACGCCGACCTTCAGTTGTGCGGCAGCGCCATGTTGAAGCGCCTGACCGATGGCATGCAGCATGTCGTCGGCCACGGGGAACCCGCGGCTGGCGCGAAAGGCGTCCATGCCGTGGACTTGGATGGTCACGATCGACCAATCCGGTTGCAGGAGGATCCGCTGCAGTCCGTCTTCCACTGGTTTGCCTTCGGGGAGTGCGGTCACCGGATTCGCCGTGCGTTTCCTCCGGGCGCGGTCGACGGCGTTGCGTACGCGTAAGCCGATCTCCTGCAGGTCGAAGGGTTTGCCAATGTAATCGTCCACCCCAACCTCCAACCCCTTCAGGCGGTCGTTGCGGTCCCGCAAATCGGTCAGCATCAGGATCGGAACTGCGGCCGTCCGCCGACTGCTGCGCAGCCGCCTTGCCACCTCAAATCCGTCGATTCCCGGCAGCCGAATATCCAATAGGACCAGATCCGGATGCGTGTCCAGGGCGAGCGGTTCCGCTTCTTCCCCGTGGCGGACGCATTCCGTCCGGTAATTCTGGGATTGAAAATAGGTTTCCAGAAGACTGGCCGTACCGGCATCGTCTTCTACTATTAACAGCAGCGGTTTTTCCGCCATATCATTTCCTTAAAGGACGCCTGCGATGGAAAACTCGCACTGCGAGTCACCCTGCGCCATGCATCGGATCTCCGACGTTTTCACAGCGGGTCCTGCGCCGAACCAATCCGCCGCCGCTTGTACCATTCCGCCCATGCTGTGGCATAGGTAGCCCGCCGCCGGCCGTCCCGCGCATTCCGGACAGGAAATGATCCGGAAGCGGACCTCGTCGCCGGCGATCTCGCACTTGCATTCTACGTCACTGACAAGTCCGAGCAACCGGACGATGGATTGCATCCGAACTTCGAATGGGGGTGCGGCCGATTCTAAGGAGAAACCGGAATGCTCCGCGCCGACCATTGCTGCTGTCATTTTCAACAGCCGTGTAAACGCGGTTCGTCCGGCACTCGTGAGAATCCACCTGGCTCCCGACTCTCCGTAAAACTCCGTCACCGATGCGCAGATTGCGCTGTAACAGGAAAAGTCGACCGACTTTTCCAGGTCCTTGGCGGATCCTTCCGGGCAGCGAATCGGACTCGGGATCGCGCGCAGCACGGCGTTCGTTCCCTCGAGGCCAATCGTTTCGGTTAATGCCTCCTGAAAAAAGAACATCCAACGAACGGGAAGGTATTTTCCGGTGGCACGCAGAAGCACTGCTCGCTCCCTGAAAAAAACCGTTCGCAGGAATGTAGCATAGGGGTTAGGCGATGTCAAGCGATGCGGGCGTTCGCGCTGAATGAAGAAGGAATTATGACCGGAGCAGGAAGCAAATGCTTGCCCGTGCAGGCCGGATATGGTATTATCAGCGAGACCTTTTCCCGTTCCGTGCTCGTTCAGAAAGAGGCATTGGATGGTTCAAAAGACTCGAGTAGATCAAATGGTTACCCGCCTGCGGGATATGCAGGCCAGCACTCCCGATGTGGAAGCCTCCGCGGTAGTCAGTGTCGACGGATTGATCATCGCCTCCTCGCTCCCGGCCAGCGTTGAAGAAGACAGGGTATCCGCTATGTCGGCGGCGATGCTCAGTCTGGGAGAACGTATCGCGGGCGAACTGGGCCGGGGGACGCTTTCTCAGGTGTATATCCACGGAGACAAGGGCTATGTCCTTTTGACGGCCGTTGGTACGGAAGCGGTGCTGACGGTACTCGCGCGCGAAAGCGCCAAACTGGGTTTGGTGTTTCTGGAGATCCGCCGTGCGGCAGATGATTTATCGAAAATGGTGGGATAGGTCGTCCAGCCAGGATGGGCAATTCCTCAAAGCCGGATCCGGTGGGGAGGCGGCAACTTTCAGCCTCCCCACCGCTTTTTTTAAGCAACAGGAGGACATGTGACGAGATATATATTCTTCACCGGGGGTGTGGTCAGTTCGGTCGGCAAGGGAGTCACGGCGGCGTCCATCGGGTTGCTGCTGAAGGAACGCGGCTTCCGTGTGGCGGTTCAAAAACTCGATCCATACATCAATGTCGACCCCGGTACCATGAGTCCCTATCAACACGGTGAAGTGTACGTCCTCGACGACGGAGCGGAGACCGACCTGGACCTCGGTCATTACGAACGCTTTATCGATATCAGCTTGAGCCGGGTATGCAACGTCACCTCCGGCCAGGTGTATGCCGAGGTTATTTCCAAAGAACGCCGAGGGGATTTTCTGGGAGGAACCATTCAGGTCATCCCGCATATCACTAACGAAATCAAGCATCGGATCGGGATGGTGGCAAAAAATCTCGACGCGGAGATCGTACTGGTCGAAGTGGGGGGAACCGTCGGCGATATCGAAAGCCTACCGTTTCTCGAAGCGCTGCGCCAAATGCGCACCGATGTGGGCCGGAGCAATACCTTTTTCGTCCACGTCACCTGGCTTCCGCACATCGGAGCAACCGGCGAGCTGAAAACCAAACCCACCCAGCATTCCGTGGCCGAGTTGAGATCCATCGGCATTCAACCGGATATGATCGTCGCCCGGTCCGACCTGCCGATGAACGGGGATTTACGATCCAAAATCGCGTTGTTTTGCGACGTGGAGCCGCGCGCGGTTGTTCCGCTGATGACGCTGCCGACGATTTATCAAGCACCGCTGGTGATCGATGAAGCCGGGGTGGGGGACTTGATTGTCGACCGGCTGGGGCTGGAATCCCGCCGCAGGCCGAACTGGACCGAATGGAAACACATGGTCCAGGAACTGACCCGCGAGCGCCCGAAAGTGAAGATCGCCCTGGTTGGAAAATACGTCGAATTGCAGGACGCCTATATGAGCGTCCGCGAGGCGCTCAAGCACGCCGGGGTGGCCACGGGATACGATGTCGAAATTCTCTGGGTCCATTCCGCCGATCTGGAGAAAAACAAGGGCTGGGATTTGATCGAACAAGCGGACGGGATCGTGGTTCCCGGCGGATTTGGCACGCGGGGTATCGAAGGAAAGATTCAAACCGCGAAGTATGCCCGCGAGAAGAAAATTCCCTACCTGGGATTGTGCCTGGGGATGCAGGTGATGGTGATTGAATTCGGACGGTTCGCGCTGGGCGACGAGACGGCGCATTCCACGGAGTTCGACCGGAACACCGCTCATCCCGTGATCGACCTGCTGCCGGAACAACGCGACATCTCCGACATGGGCGGCACGATGCGCCTGGGCCTCTATCCTTGCCAGCTGCAACCGGGGACGAAAGCGGCGGCGGCGTATGGAAAACAAAAAGACGTAAAGGAACGCCACCGCCACCGTTTTGAATTCAACAATACATATCGGGAGTTGCTCGGCTCAAAGGGAATGGCGTTTTCCGGCCTCTCGCCGGACGGGATCCTCGTGGAAATTGCGGAGATTGCGGATCATCCGTTTATGGTCGGCAGCCAGTTCCATCCGGAATTTCTCTCCCGGCCGAACCGGCCGCATCCCTTGTTCCGCGCGTTTCTGGAGGCGGCGATCAAGCAATCCAAGCACTGAACGGATTTACCTTCTGCGCCGGCCGCCCAGGCCGCCCAGCAACAACACATAGTAGAGCACTTGGAATAGGGCAGTCGCCAAAGCCGCCACGTAGGTCATCGCGGCCGCGTTCAGCACATCGTTCACCCCGCGCGCATCTTCCTCGGTAACCACCAGACCGCTTTCGGTGAGCATCTGGCGCGCCCGGAAGCTGGCGTTAAACTCCACCGGCAGCGTAGCCAGAGCGAACAACGCACCGAGCGAAAAGAACAGCACTCCGAGCCAGGCGATCGGATAGAACCCGAGGATCAATCCGCCGAAGATCAAAATCCATCCCAGCGTTGAGCCGATGTTGGTCACCGGGACCAGCGCGCTGCGGAACAGGAACGGCGTGTAGTTTTCCGCTTTTTGGGCGGCGTGTCCGATTTCGTGCGCGGCCACCGCGATGGATGCCACCGAAGCCTGGGTAGCCACTTCCTGCGAGAGATACAGGGTGTTGTCGGTGGGATCATAGCGGTCGGTCAGGCGGCCGCCGATCCCGGCCAGATGGACTCCCGAAAGCCCGCCCGAGGTGGATAGATTCGCATCGTGGTATCCGCCGTAGGAAAGCAAACGCCGGGCGGCTTCCGTTCCGTTGATGCGGGCCGAGTTTGGCGTCTTGCCCCATTTGGAATACGCGTGGTTTACCCGCCACTGCGCGATGAACATCAGCAGCAGGCCGGGGATCATGAAAAGCAAATAGGTTGGATCAAGGAAAAGAAACATTGTTTGCGCTCCTCTTATTGAAGAAGTTGCCAGGCCAGATCGCGTTGTGGATCTTTGCCGGCATCGACGTCCGCCTGCAGGATTGGCCTTTCGACGGTTGGGATGAGCCCGAGGTTCGAGATCTGGTGTCCATTGGGAGTATACCAGCGGGCTACGGTGATGCGGACGGCGCCCATATTGTTAACCAAGGGGAGCCACACCTGCACCGAGCCTTTGCCATAGGTCGGCATTCCCACGAGAAGGGCGCGATCATAATCCTGGATCGCTCCGGCAAGGATTTCGGCCGCGGAGGCGGTTCCGCTGTCCACCAGCACGACGAGTGGAATCGTGGTAGCCAGTCCTCCGCCATGCGTGTACGACCGGATTTCATGCCCGTCGCCGTATCGTTCGACCACCAGGAGTTTGTCCGCCGGCATGAATTGCGAAGCCACGTCCACCGCCGACGTCACCAGGCCGCCGGGGTTGCCGCGCAGATCGAGGATCAAGCCTTTGGGATGTTTATTCATCATATCCTGCAGTGCGGTTTGAAGCTGCGCACTCGCCGTGTCGGAAAAGATCGCCAGCGAAACATAGCCGATGTTTCCATCCAGCATGCTGGTTTTCACCACGGGTGGATCGATCTTGGCCCGGATGAGATCGAATTGAAGCAATTGTGGTTCACCCGGACGCTTGACGGACACCTTCACGTGCGTGCCCGCCGGACCGAGAAGCTTCTCGCGCGTCACGGACGGATCCACGCCGGTCTGGTCGACCCCGTCAACGGCGACGATTTCATCGCCGGCTTTAAGGCCGGCCTTTTCCGCGGGGGATCCGGGGAAGGGGTCGACAATCTTAATATATTTTCCAGTCAAATCCACCTCCGCCCCGATCCCCTCATACCCTTCGAGGGATGCGGTCGCGGATTGGTAGGTGGCGGGGCTCATGTAGGTGGAGTGTTCGTCTCCCAACGATTGCATCATGCCGTCGATCGCCCCTTGGATCAGCTGGGTATCGTTCACCGGTTGATCGACGTAATTTGCATGAATGAGATCCCATGCCTGCTGGAAGGGAGCCATCGTGTTGCCCGACAGCGTTCCCGTGGAGCGTCCGACGAGGTAGCCGATCCCGAGCGAGGTTGCGCTCAAGCACAGAGCCAGCCAGACGACGGCGAAGCCGATGACAATCCCGCGGAGCCGTATTCCGCCGGGTGCTTTGGTTGGGACAGTTTCTGGTTCCATACGTCTCACTCCTCGGGCCTGAACTTCCACGCGGTAAATCATGTTACTAGTACCATAAAAAAGATAAAAGGAAGATAAGAAGTCGACGAACGCGTTTTCCGTGCATCGCTAGGTGATCAATTCGGCAAGTTGGTATATCGAATCGATCTGATATTCCTCGGATGCGGATGGAAATTTGCCGTGGACCAGCACGCCGGTCATTCCCATTTCCCTGGCCGGTTTCAAATTCCGCGGGAGGTCGTCGACCAGGGCGCAGTCTTCCGGTTGCGGAGAACCGGCCAATTGCATGGCGATTCGGTAGGAAGCCTCCATCGGTTTGCAGGCGAAACCCGTCGAGAAAATGTCGACGATTCCATTAAAACAATCTTCGATATCCAATGTGGAAAGCACCCTGAGGATATAAGGCCGGTCGGCGTTGGAAAAAATTAATTTTTTCTGGGGAAGCGCTTCGAGCATTCGCCGCAACGCCGGGTCTGGCGCCAGGTACTTTTCCAACGGAATGTCGTGGACAAACCGGTAATAGTCTGCCGGATCGACGCTATGCTCCACCCGCAGTCCGTTGAGCGCCGTTCCATATTCGGAAAAATACCGTTTGCGCAATGCGTCCACTTCCGGCTCCGGGATCCCGGTCCGTTCGACCAGATAACGATTGATCCGAGAGGCGATTTCCCGCCAGACTCCGCGTTCCGGAGCATACAGGGTATCGTCCAGGTCGAAGAAAATGCAGGCAGGGGAAAACGATTTCATCGCCGTCTCTCGCAATGATCCCGGCCGGGGAGTATACCCCCGTGCGGCGAGATGTCCGATTTTGAATGGGCGAAAGGAATTAGAGGATTTCTTTGGCGTATGCCCAGATTGCGGGGATTCCCCCGGTATGCCAGAAGAGAACCTTCTCTGTGGGAGGAATTTCGTTGCGCCGGATCATCTCCAGCATCCCTCCCGCTGCTCGGCCGGTATACACCGGATCCAGAAGGATTCCTTCCTCGCGGGCGAAGAGATGAATGGCTTCCCGCTCGAGCGCACCCACTTTGCCGTATCCCCCGCCGAGAAACCGGTCGTCGATTTGGATCGAGTCGGAGGGAAAAGATTGCCTTCCATCGAACGTGCGTACGGTCTCGGCCAGCAACGCGGATATTTTTTCCCGCAGAAGCCGCGCCTCCAAATCAACGCTGACGCCGTAAACTTGTCCGCGGAATTGGAATAGTTCCGCGCCGAGAATCAAACCCGTCTGCGTGCCGGCTGAAGACGACGGAAAAATTATCCAATCGGGATTCACCTTCTGGCGCTTCAGCTCGAGCATGGCCAACGCGTAGGCGGCCGCGCCCAGAGGATTGGATCCGCCGTAGGGGATCAGGTAGGGATTCCTTCCCTCGGAGCGTTCGCGGTCAAAGGTTTCCTGCATTGCCTGGTCGCGCGGTTTGCCGGCCGCCCAAACCAGTTCCGCGCCGACAAGCGAATCGATGAGCAAATTTCCCGTATCGGGCGGTTGGGGCTGCCCGGAAAGCACGAGGATGCAGCGCAGGCCGAGCTTTGCCGCGGCGGCGGCCGTCTGGCGGCAGTGGTTCGATTGCGGCGCGCCGCCGGTGATCAGTATATCGGCATTGCGCTTGAGCGCATCGGCGCACAACAGCTCAAGCTTGCGGGTCTTGTTGCCTCCCAGCGCCAGCCCGGTAAGATCGTCGCGTTTAATCCAGATGGAGCGCCCAATGGTGCGGGAAAGCCGCGGCAATTCCTGCACCGGCGTGGGCAGACAGGCAAGAGTCACGCGCGGAAGGTTTTCAAGGTTCATGAAAGCCCCCGGGTGGAGTTTGCCATCAGCCTTGTCCGCCGGCGGGAGAAAATGCGGGTCACGTCGAGCATCCGGGGCAGGAGCAGGTGGTAGGCGCCGTAGAGAAGCGGCGCGGCCGGATAATCCCATGCGCCGGCGTATCGGAGAACCTCGCCGCCAAATCCGGTTTTAAATTGGAAGACGCCCCACATTGGATCGCTCTCGACAAACGCATCCGGCGCGCCCCAGAAATCGTAATAGGCATATCCGTGCGACCGCAGCCAGCGGATCGCCTCCCATTGCAAAAGGTGGTTTGGCATTTTCTCGCGGTGGAAAGCCCGCGACATTCCGTAAAAATACCATCCGCGGTCGGCGAAATGGAAGAGGATCAGTGCGGATACCGGCAATCCGTCGACCTCGGCAATCAACGGTTGCGCCAGTTCCGCCTGCAACATCGCGCGCCACACATCGAGATAATATTTTTCCGAACGGATGACGAAACTGTCGCGGTCGGCCGTCTCGGCGTACATCCGGGCCAGCGCCGGTAAATCCTCTTCCGATCCCGGCCGCACCTCCACGCCCCGTTTCTGCGCCAGGCGGATGTTGTAACGCGTTTTCTGTTTCATGTTGGCGAGGAGAACGTCCTCCTCCGGCCGGATATCCAGTAGGACCGTGTTCCGGAACTGAACTTGCTCCCCAGAGAACCGCCATTTTCGACGGCGCAGCAAGTGGAGGGTTTCTTCTCCCTTAGCGTCGGATGAACTCTCGCCGGAATCCAGAACGTAACGGCCGGTCAACAGATCTGGATCGATTTTCAATTGGACCGCGTGCTCTCTGCGGGCAGTGTTCTCCAAATCCGAGAGCACGAAATCGCGCACAGCGCCATCCCGCCAATCCAGCAGCGGACCTTTGGGGAGATAAAACACCGCCGCCGAAACCGGGCCGATGCGGATCGTCCGGCGCAGGATCTGCGCCGCAGCCGCAATTTCCGAATCCCCTCTTTCCCAAAACCGCCGTTCGACGCTCCAGCCGTACCGGGTTTTACATTCGCCCCACTCCCAACTCTGGAGGACGTGCGCTCCAGGCAGTTGCGAGACGACCTTGTCCCATTCCTCGCGTGTGGCGGCGGTTCGGGATTTCATACGCTATCCCTTTGGCGCCGGGCGATCCAAAGCCGGTAGACCAGGTAGAGCGCGGGGTTATATACCCGATCCCACGTTCCGACGGACCGCCAGACCCGACCTCCAAATCCGCGTTTAAAACGGTATACGCCCCACAGACCATCCTCCCGCTTGGCGAATTGGGCTTCCAGTTCGTTCTCCTCGGTGTCGGGGATGCCCCATAGGTCGTATTCGACGCAACCGCGATTGCGGGCCCAGCGCATGGCTTCCCATTGCAGAAGATATGGCGCCATCACCTCGCGGTGAAGATTGGAGGAAGCGCCGTACAGGTACCATGCGCGGTTCCCTTGGGCGAATGCCATCAAGCCGGATATGTATTCGCCGCGATAGGATGCCAGCAGCAGTTCGACGGTCCGGTGCGGGGTGAAGGCTGCATACGCGGCATGGTAATACGCCTCCGAATGCACCGCAAAAGAATCCCGCAACCCGGTAGTATCCATCAACCGCGCGAATGCGGCGATGTCTTCGGAGGAAGTGACAGCCACCTCGTGCCGGGCGGCGAGCCGAATGTTGTAACGCGTCTTCGGTTTCATTTTTGCCAGCACCTCGTCCTCGGATCCCCGCAGGTCCACCAGAATCGTTCGGGGAGGCTGGATGGTGTGTGCTCCGGGTCGAAAACCATGCCGCCGCAGCACCTCCCTCGCGGGGTCGCCATCGACCCAATCCGGTTCGATGGAAAGGAAAGCCGCCCGCCGCGACCGGCACACGCGGTCGATCGCGGGAAGCAGATCGGCCAACGCGCCGTCGGTTGAAGGAACGGGTCCGCGGGGAAGATACCCGACGGAGAATCCGAAGGGCAGGGGACGGAAGAGCAGAAGGGTTCCGGCCTTTTCCGATTGCAGACACTCCGCCTGCCAGCCGAAAGCCGATTTCAACCGGCCCCAGGAGGCGGTTTGCAGCAGATGGGAATCGGGGCAGCAGGATGCGAGGTGCGTTTCCCAATCGTTCAAAGAAAGCATGCGGAAGATTATATCAACGGTGGCAGAGGGGATCACACTTGTCGCAATCTGCTGCCTGAGGGAACCGGTACGTGGGGGAACCCGGTGGTTAACGTACCTGGTTGAAATTCACCAGGATTAAATTCCGGGCGCAATCGTCATAGGTGTCGAGATAGACACGGGCGGAGATTTCCTTATGCGTGCTGTCGAACAGCTGGATCCAGAGGGCCTGGGTGCTTCCCAGCGTCTGGGTGCCCAGGAGGAACTCGTATCCGGCCGGTCCGTATTGGGATGCGCTGCCGGACAGCTTCTCCGCCGAAACCGTCTGGCCCGCCCAAAAACCTTCCAGGTGAAGGATGAGGTTCTGGATCGGGATTCCCGCCAGGTCGAAGACCTGGCCGGCGACGCCCTCCCAATTGCATCCATAGAACCCCTGGATGGCCATCACTCCGGTCGATTGCAATTCGAAAGGATACTCCGGCGGTTTTTCGTTGACGATCGCAGGCAGGAAAACGGAGTTGGCTCCCGGCGTTTCCGCCGCTTTGGGGGCCGGTGAATTTTCCGCGGTGGCGGGTTCCGGCGGCGGATAGACGCCCTGGGCTTCGGCGGTTGGAGTTGCCGGGGAAGCAGTTGCGATGCCGGGGGATTCCACGGTCTGGACAGAACCGCCGCCTACGGGAAGGGAGGACAACTCGGCAGTTCCCGTTGCAGTGGAGGAAGCCTTGGAACAGCCTGTGAGAATCGCCGCGCCAAGCATGCATGCGACGGCGATCCGTTGCGGCAGCATTATGGGAAAATCGCCATTGGGATAGATTAATTTCCCTCTTCGGATCATAAATCCTCTTTCCATCAAGGACTCACTTCCACGAAATTGATCTGCACCAGGTTGCGATCGCAACCTTCGTAGGTATTAAACACTATTTTGTCCGAAAGCGGAACCTTATTGGCGTCCAATACTTGGAGCCAAAGGGAATTAAGGGAAAGCGTAGGTTTGTCCGCCAGGCGGAATTCAAATTCGCCTCCCGCGGTTGTATGGATGGGACCTGTGACCACCTCCATCTTCATCGTTTGGTCTACGAATTTTCCGCCGAGATCGACAAAGAGATTATTGAGCGGGGAATGGGACGCATCGTATACAACCCCTGCGACGCCCAACCAGTCGCAACCCTTCGGGCTGGGTTGGTAGGTCGGAGAACCGGCTTCCATGCCAAATGGGAAGGATACGCCTTCGGTCGCGCCGGGATTGTTATATTGCGTCGGTGTGCGCGTGGCCGTGATGAGCTCCGGAGTATTTGTCTGCGTGGGAGTTTCCGTCGGCGTCCAAGTCGGAGGTAATTCGTACAACGGCGTGAGAGTGGCCGTGGGGGAAATGTATGCGGGCAACGCCGTGCGCGGCGGCAAAGGATTGAACAGGGAATTGGGGGATGCAAAAATCGCCAATGATATTCCCGGACAAAGGCAGGTTAATATCAAAAAGAAGATCGCAAGGATATTAAATACAATCGGCCGGAGCCGCCGGCTGGCAGAGGAATCTTCCGTGGAATATTCGCTGGTCATTAAGCGCATCTCCTGATGGCAACGGGCAACCGTCCCCGTTCCAATCTATCCATTTTCGGGCGATTCACGCAATTCCCCAAAAGTCAGATTAACCTCCCGGTAAACCATCCGACTCGGCTGATGCCTCTATTATATGAAAATTTCAATATTTGCTTTCTGCATTTGTTGTTCCAGCCATTGCTCTACCGCCTGTCGGCGTAGAATCTCGAGCGCAGACGGGGAGAGCGCCCGCGCACTCTCCCGCTCGAGCGTCTGGACGATGTGATATCCCAAGCGGCTTTTTACTACCTGGCTGGTTTGACCCGGTTGGAGGGAGAAAGCCGCTGCTTCCACTTCCGGGACCGTCAGGACGCCCCGTGGGAACCAACCGAGATCGCCAGCGCTTTCACGCGTGCTGAAATCCTGTGAATAGGTTGAAACCAACTTGGCAAAATCGGCGCCGCCGGTGACCTGGGAGAGCAAGGCGTTTGCCAAATCGACGTTTCCCACTAGGATGTGGCGGGCATGAACCTGCTCGGCGGTTATGGGAACCTGGGATGCAACGCCATCCGTCGCCACTTGGACCAAAAGTTGCCGCCGGATTGACTCCCGGAATTCCTCTAGAGTGTAGTAGTTATCGTTCAGCCAGGCCATGAACCCCGTTTCCCCTCCCCTTGCCTGGCGGCAGGATTCCACCAAAGTATCAACTTGATCGTCCAGGACGGACCGTCCGGAGGCAACTGCGGCCTGGGCGGCGACATGTTCTTCGATCATGGAATTAAGAACGCCATGTCGGTAATCTCCCAGGTTCGCAAGATCCGTGCCCGATTGCTGTTGCGCCTTTTCGTACCGGGAAAGCTCGTGCGCGAATTCCTCCAAAGTAATCCCCTCGCCGTTAACCTTGGCGGCCAGCGGTTCGGGTGTGGCAGTTGAGGTTGCCGTAATGGTGGGGGTTTCCGTCGGCTTGCCGGAAATCCCGCCTGACAAACCGGTCCACGAACAGGCCGCCAGGATACCGATTGTACAAAAAGCGCAGAAGCGGGCTAATTTCATCGTTGAACGTCCGTATCCTGAATAGAGTAAAAAAAGAGTGAATCTACTCCGATTATACTTTACCGTCGCGGTAGGCTTGGGCTAAAATGGACCTATCGACGGATATGGCTGAAGATACGATGTTCTCCGAAGCGGTTTCGGCTGTCCACGCCGGGGAAGTGATGCGCGCGCGTGATTTGCTTTCCCGCCTGTTGCGCGCGGATTCCTCGAATGCCGATTATTGGCTCTGGATGAGCGCCGTTGTCGACAGCGAACGGGAAAGCGTTTTTTGCCTCCGCTCGATTACCAAAATGCATCCCAATCATCCGCTCGCCAAACTTGGCTTAAGCGTCATGGGGCAAGTCTCCCTGGCGAACGGCCGGGAAGGCACGCTCAAGCAGCAGCGGTCGATTCCCATGCCGCACCAGTCCGCCGGCCGGATCAACTCGATGGGGGAATGGTGGAAAGTCCACCGGAACAGAGAAAATGCGGCCATGGCGATTTTGGGATTTGCCGCCGTGACCGTGATCCTGGCGATCGTGATCCTTCAGGTGCGGATCTCCGCCATACAAATGCCGTTTCTTAGCCCCGGCCACACCGCCGTGGCGGCGGTTCCTTCGGTAACGATTACTTCCACGACGGAATCCGTAGCCCGGCCGGTCCCGACATTGCGCGAAACGGTAAATCCTTCCAATCAGATTCCCTTCTCGACGTTTGTAGGGGTTATTCTCACCCCGACGTCCTGGTACGTCCTGACGCCGATGCCGCTGACCAACGCTTTCAGCCAGGCCATCCAGGCCTATGACGAGGGACGGTATGACGACGCGTTGAACGACCTCAGGCAGGTGCTGTCTGTCGATCCAAAATCCGCGCAAGCGCACTACCTTTCCGCCGAGGTCTATCGCAAGCAATGGAAGATGAAGGAGGCGCTGGACGAATACGAACTGGCAATCTCCCTGGATTCAAATTACGCGCCGGCGTATTTCGGGCGGGCGATGTGGAGCAAGCAAAACAACCCGGACAACGACTATGTCAAGGATCTGACCTTGGCGCTGGGCCACGACCCGAATTTCATCGACGCATACATCGAACGCGCCGAATGGTACAGCGATCGCGGAGATTGGGAAACGGCGCGGCAGGACATGGAACGGGCCGAACAGATCGCCCCAGACAACGCCTTGGTACTCATCCGGCTGGGACGCGCCCAAATCCAGACCAACCAGGCGGACAAGGCGCTGGATAACATCATTCGCGCCCAAATCATTGATCCGACCATTCTGGAAGGGTATCTGGCGATGGGGGAGGCATATGATGAGCTGAAGTTGTATTCGCAGGCTGTCTCTCCGCTGCTGGTGTATACAACGTACGGCCCGGAGGAGATTGCCGGATGGCTGCGATTGGGTGAAGCCTACCGGGGTATCGCCCAATATTCGGAAGCGGTAACAGTCTGCTCTCACGCGGTCGATTTAGACGTTAATTCCGTCGACGCCAGGCTCTGCCGCGGATTGGCTTTTCGTCTGACCGGGCAATTCGGTGCGGCAGTGGACGATTTAAAAATCGCAGCGGATAAAACTCCCAACTGGTATGTCTCCCAATTCCCCTACGGTTGCGCCCTTCTGGAAGCCGGCCAGCCGGCCCTGGCGGTCACGACACTGGGCAACGCGGTCAAACTGGCCAGCTCGGTTGACGAAGAAGCGGATGCCATGGGATGGCAAGCCTTGGCGTATGAAGCCTATAACAGCTTCGATTCGGCCAAGGTCGTCTGGAATAAATTGATGACCCTGGCAGGCGTATCGGATTACTGGAAGACGACCGCATACGTTCACCTGAATGGCGCCACTCCCACGCCGGGCGCAAACGCAACCCCGGTAGGCACTCCTACAGCCACTCAGAAACCATAGACCCGATTTCTACCGCGAATTTTGACTTTTATTATGCGCGCATGGTACAATGCGCGCGCTTGGCGAGGGAAGCCCGCGACATCGAGGAGGGATGGCCGAGTGGTCTAAGGCGGCTGTCTTGAGAACAGCTGTGGGGGCAACCTCACCGGGGGTTCGAATCCCTCTCCCTCCGCCAGAACCTGGGGAGGTGCCGGAGTTGGTCGATCGGGGGCGCCTGCTAAGCGCTTGTAGGGCCTTTAAAGCTCTACCCAGGGTTCGAATCCCTGCCTCCCCGCCTGGTTGGCGATGGATTGTGCTGGCCACTAAAAAAAGTACGCCCTCGTAGCTCAGTTTGGATAGAGCACTTGCTTGCGGAGCAAGGGGTCGCGTGTTCGAGTCACGCCGGGGGCGCCTGCCAGCAGGCCAATAGGCCGCCAAATGGAATGCCGCGAAGAGCGGCATTTTTCTTTAATCCTTGGGGCGTTTTTCCATCGCATCATCGTGTGCTAGAATCCTTCCGGATCGCGACGTCTGATGCAACCTCAGCCTGAATGGGAGAAAAAGTGAATTTTTCCAAAATTTGTGTTCTGGGGTTGGGGTATATCGGGTTGCCCACGGCGAGCACATTCGCGCAGTGCGGGATGGACGTGGTCGGTGTGGATACCAATCCCAAGGTTGTCGAAAGCCTGCAAAAGCGCATCCTGCACATCAAGGAACCGGGATTGGACGCGGTCGTCCAGGCGGCTTTTCAATCCGGCAAACTGACCGTGGTCTCGAAGCCGGTCGAAGCCGACGCCTTTATCATCGCGGTTCCGACGCCGATTCATCACGATAAGACGGCGGATCTTACATTTGTGCGGTCGGCCGCCGAATCCATCCTTCCCGTATTGCGGCGCGGCAATCTGGTCGTTTTGGAATCCACATCTCCGCCCCGCACGACCCGGGATATCGTCCGGCCCATCCTCGAACGGTCCGGGTTGCGTGCCGGAAAGGATTTCCTCCTGGCGTATTCGCCGGAGCGGGTGCTCCCCGGTCAGATCATCCGGGAACTCACCGAGAATGCGAGGGTCATCGGCGGAATCGACCGGGCTTCCGCCGAAGCCGGACGGGATCTGTACCAAGCATTTGCGCTTGGGGAAATCGTGCTCACCGACGCCACGACGGCCGAAACCGTCAAGCTGATGGAAAATACTTTCCGGGACGTGAACATCAGCCTGGCCAACGAGTTGTTGCGCCTGGCCGAGGACTTCGGGATCGATATCTGGGAGGCGATTGCAATCGCCAATCTCCATCCGCGGGTGAAGATCATGCAGCCCGGTCCGGGAGTCGGAGGACATTGCATCAGCGTCGATCCGTGGTTTCTGGTCGAAGCGGCGCCGAACCTGACCCCCCTGATCCGGACCGCCCGCGAGGTCAATGATTCCCAACCGGAGTATGTGGTGCGCCGCGTGGAGTCGATTCTGGGCAACCTCGTCGGACGGAAGATCGCCGTGCTGGGGCTGACCTACAAACCCGACGTGGATGATGTCCGTGAAAGTCCGGCGGTGGAGATCGTCCGATTATTATCCGCACGCGGAGCGGACGTAGCGACCTGCGACCCGCTCGCTCCGGAAGTGGATCATCCGGGCCGGCGCGCCCGATCCGTGGAGGAAGCCGTCGGCGGCGCCGAAGCGTTGATCCTCCTTGTTGGGCACCAGGCGTATCGCACGCTGGCGCCTGAAAGTCTGCGTGCACTCATGAAGCAACCCGTTTCCATCGATTGCCAGCATGCCTGGGATCGAACCCGGTGGGAGGCTTGCGGGTTCCAATTCCATCAGTTGGGAGACGGACGCGAACCTTCTCTTCCCACGCCCAGACAATGACCCGCAAGAAAATTCTGTTTATCATCGGCACCCGGCCCGAGGCGATCAAAATGGCGCCCGTCATTCGAATCCTCGCGGGGCGCGGAAAAATTTTCCTCTCCCGGGTCTGTGTCACCGCCCAGCATCGGGAAATGCTCGATCAAGTGTTGCACCTGTTCGAAATCCGGCCGGATTACGACCTCAATCTGATGCGGGAAAATCAAACCCTCGCCCAGATTACCGCCGCGGTATTCAACGGATTGGACGAGGTTGTCCGCCGGGAGGCGCCCGACTGGTTGTTGGTCCAGGGTGACACTACGACGGTTCTGGCCGCATCGCTGGTCGCGTTTTACCACCGCGTCCGGGTCGGCCACGTGGAAGCGGGCTTGCGCAGCCATGATAAATACCAACCGTACCCGGAGGAAATCAACCGTCGGGTTGCCGGCGTCGTGGCCGACCTTCATTTTGCCCCGACCGAAACAGCTAGGGACAATCTTCTGAAAGAGGGCGTGTCCGGGGAATCGATCCACGTAACCGGGAACACCGTGATTGACGCGTTGCAGTACGCGGCTGCTCTGCCGTTCGACTTTCTGAAAAGTCCGCTGGCGCACCTGCCGACCGATAAACGATGGATTCTGGTCACCGCCCACCGGCGGGAAAATTTCGGGGCACCCCTGGAGCGGATTTGCGCCGCACTGGAAATCCTGGCCCGGCGCTACGCGGACTGGATCCACCTGATCTATCCGGTACACCTGAATCCAAACGTCGATCATCCTGTCCGCAGCCTGCTCGGGCGGGTTGAAAATATTTCCCTGCTTCCGCCGTTGGATTATCTTCCGCTCGTTCATTTGCTCAAACGGTGCGATTTGGTGCTGACGGATTCGGGCGGCCTGCAGGAGGAAGCGCCGGGTCTGGGGAAACCCGTTCTGGTTTTCCGGGAAGTGACCGAACGTCCGGAGGGAGTGCAATCCGGAACGGTCAGACTGGTCGGATCGGACACCGATCGGATCGTGACAGAGACAGCCCGCCTGTTGGATGATCGAACCGAATACGAGCGGATGTCGAAGGCGGTCAATCCATACGGCGATGGGCACGCTGCCGAACGGATCGCCAAAATCTTGGAGGAGGCGGCATGAAGATTAATTGGAGAATCCCTATCCTGGTTGCTGCTGCGGTTGTCATTTCCGCGGCGGTGGCCGCCTCGCAGGGAGCGGCATCGGGAGGAAATCCCTGGTGGTACGCCGACGTTTTTTGGCCGAATTTTCTAGTATTCTTGATTCCGTCCTTTTTGGCGCTCGGGCTGGTTGAGGTGTGCAACCGTTTCCTGCTCCAGGGGCTTGTCGGGGAGTTCCCGCGCAAATGCGCGTGGTGGGCGCTGGGAATGCGGGTGGCCTTTCTCATCATCGTCCCCTTGGCGATGCAACTATGGGGTTATCCGTCGGATAAAAACCGGATCGGGCTGGTCGAAACGGATGCGCTGAATGCCACCACAAAGGCGTGGCGCGCCGCGCAATCCAACCAACCGGTCTTGGAAACATGGACCCAGGGGGCGGGAGACAATACCGGCGGTATTACCGTTATGGGCGTGATCATGTTCCGCCTCTTTAGTTCGGACCAGGAGCGGGCGCTCCTGCTTGGGCTGCTGGCTGCCGCGGTTTCCGCTCTGACTGTTATCCCGACTTTCCGCCTTGCCAACGAATTGTTTTCCGAAAGAGTGGCCAAGGTCGCGGCCGTGATCGCGGCCGTTTATCCCGAAGCGGTGATGCTCGGTGCACTCAACGTCCAACAAGGGTATCTCGCGCTATTGTTGGGGGTGGAGTTGCTCGCCATAGCGGGATTGATATTGTGGAAGACATCCGGTTCGGGGAAATTAGGTGCTCCCGGACCGGTCATTGCGGCCGTTGTCTTGGTGCTTTCTCTGGCGGCAATGTTCCTGCTTTCCTACGAGTTCTTCATCCTCTCGATATTCTGCGGAGCGTTATTCGCGGTTTGGTTGTCCGATCCGCGCCGACGAGTCGGGCGGATCCTTTGGATCGCCGCCGGCTTGGGTGTGCTGGCGTTGATTGTTTTACATATACTCAGTCTGCGCGACGTGATCCCCAGTGATTCAGATTACCTTTATTCCCAATATCATTACCTGTATGGGTTGGCCTGGTCCGAATATGACAAAATTGCCGCAACGGGCGGGGGCGATCTCTTCCAATCGGTTTTGGCCAGCATGGATCGGACCATTGCCTTCCTCCTTGCGGCGTTGTATGGCTTGCTGCAGCCGGTGCTCCCGGCCGCGATCGGCCACCGCAGCCTAACCGCCCAGGGCGGGAGTTTCTGGCAGGCGCTGGGGATCTACCGCAGTCTGGGTTGGTACCTCCTGCTGCCGGTCCTAATTTATGGAGGCTTGAAATCCCTGCGCGGATTGATTTCCCGCAAGCCGGAAGTGGCCCTCGCCGTGATTTTCTGGGGGATCGCTTTTATCGGATCCTACCGTGCCTTCGGCGACCAGTGGGACAACCCGCGGTACAGACTCTTCGCGTTTATCCCAATGGCATTGCTGGCGGCATTGGCGTGGGTCGAGGGTCGCGAAAAGCGCGACCCCTGGTTCCTCCGAATAGCAATTCCGTTCGCCGTTGCAGTGATCGGACTGACGATCTGGTACATCCTGAGAGATTACGCGGGAGTGCAATTTCCGGTCGTGATGTCGTTGGCCGTCCTGGGGGCGGTAATGGTTGTTTCCTTTGTGGCGACCTTGTTCTTGGTCCGACCCAAGAAGCCCATTGCGGCTGGATGATCCATGCGCGTCTGTCTGATCCCGAAGGCCGGGCGAGGTGGGCCGGCATCGTTCCAAACCCGGTTGGCAGCGGAACTGAACTGCCGGGGGGTAGAGACGACGTTCGATCCGAATTCGCGGCCGCTCGCCGCCGTTTTGGTGTTTGCCGGAACGAAGAATCTTTTCTCGCTTTGGCGGTGCCGGCGGCAGGGCATCCGGATCGTGCAGCGGCTCGACGGGATCAACTGGCTGCAACGCGCGCATTCGCGCGGACCGGTCTATGGCCTGCGGGCCGAATCGCTCAACCTGCAGCTGAGATTGATCCGTTCCCAGTTGGCCGATCGCATCATCTATCAAAGCGGGTTTGTCCGCGAGTGGTGGGAACGCTGGTTTGGGACGGCCGTGGTCCCTGCGCGGGTGATCCACAACGGCGTTCCGCTGGAGGAATACCCTCCGCGAAAAGAGATGCATGACGGCACGCTACTGGTGGTGGAGGGGACCCTTCAATACAACGATCCGGCGCGCAAGATATTATCCGCGGCCAATCGAGCACTAATTCAGGAAGGACCGCTGCGGCGATTGACCATCCTAGCAGAAATCGGCTCGGCTTGGGAAAGCGAGTGGGCCCGGTATACCCCGCGGCCTGAAGTTGCGGGGTTGCGCCCGCGCGCGGAAGCAAAAGCTCGGCAGCAAAACGCCGCTTTGCTTCTTTCCATGGAAATCAATCCACCTTGCCCCAACGCTATCATCGAGGCGCTGGCGGCGGGGTTGCCGGTGTTGGCGTTCGATACGGGAAGCGCTCGTGAACTGATCGGCGCGGGAGGCGAGACGGTGCGGTATGACGGAAATCCGTGGCGCTTGGAAGTACCGCGCAACCTCGATGCGCTCGGCGAAACCGGGCGGCAAATCCTCGGGGGGTGGCGGGAATATTCGCGGAAAGCCCGCTCTGAAGCGGAGCGGCGGTTCGACATTCGGTCTATCGCGCAATCTTATCTGGAAATGATGGTCGGTTGAAACGAATGGATTCAAGATTGCCTCAACGAGCCGGGATCCAACAACGCATATTACCGGCGTATCGCGCGCCGTTTTTTGATTCGCTCGCCCGCGCGCTTCCCGGAAGCCTTTCGATATTTGCCGGGGCGCCAAGGCCCGGAGAGGCCATACCCCAGGCTGATTCGCTTCAAACGGCAAAATGGATCAAGGCCGACAACCGGTATCTCGGACGCGGAAAACTTTCCGCGATCTGGCAGAGCGGCTGGCGGGAATGGTTGACGGCGGTGGATCCCGAGTTGGTGGTATTCGAGGCTCACCCCCGGCTACTTAGCAATCGCGCCATGCAGGATTGGATGCAAACCTCTGATCGCCCGGTGATCGGCTGGAGTTTGGGGCCCGTCCGCAATGGAAGGGACGTTCTCGGATTGATCCGGTCTTTCTATAGCCGGTTTTCCGCGCTTGTGGTCTACAGCCGAAGTGCGTGTCAAGCTTTTCAAGGCTTGGGCATGCCTGCGGAAAAAATTTTCCTCGCACCCAACTCGGTGGAATCCGCCTGTGCCGATGCGCTCTTACGTGCTCCCCGGGCTCGTCCCCTGGCAAAAGCCGAGCTTGGGTTGGACCAGCGGCCGGTGGTTCTCTCGGTGGGCAGATTGGTCCCGCAGAAGCGGGTGGATGCGCTCCTGCGCACCTGCGCCCGGTTGGGGAATGGGTGTCAATTACTGATCGTCGGGGACGGTCCTGATCGCAGCCATCTCGAAGCATTGGCGGCGCAGATTTATCCGGCCGCTCGATTCACCGGGGATTTGCGCGGCGAAGCGCTTGGAAAATGTTTTCTGGCCGGGGATTTTTTCGTGATGCCGGGCACAGGCGGTCTGGCTCTCCAGGAAGCAATGATGTATGGGAAACCCGTGGCCGCCGCCGAAGCCGACGGCAGCCAGAGAGATCTGATCCGCGAGGGCGAAAACGGCTGGCTGCTCCCGTCGGATGACGAAGAGGCGCTGCTGCGCGTGATGCGCGAAGCAATTGGAAATATTCCCCGATTGAAGAAGATGGGTGCGGCTTCGCGGAAGATCGTGCGAGAAACAGCAACGATGGAAAAAATGGTCAACGGATTCCTGGCCGCGATGCGCTACGTGATGGTGAACCGGGAGTGGAAGCCATGAAGCTGGCGTTCCTGGCCGACGCCCGCAGTCCGATCGCCATCAACTGGGTGCGTTGGTTTGTCGAGCGGGACCATGAAGTGCATTGGATCTCCTCGCGGCCCGCGGATCCGCCGCTGGCGAACCTTGCCTCATTCCGCACGCTCTCGATCTTCCCGGAGCTGCCGGGCGGAACAAGGGTTGCGGGCGGACATAAAATCCTGCATCCCGCCGCCACCGCGTTCCGGCACTGGCTATTGCCGTTGCGGCTGGGGTCGAAGGCGAAGGAACTCGGAAGGATGGTAGAGGACATCCGACCCGATCTGCTGCACGCGATGCGCATTCCGCAGGAAGGAATGACAGCCGCCAGGATGAGAAAGTCCGGCCTTGCTGGCTCGTCCATCCCGCTTCTGGTTTCGGTGTGGGGGGATGATTTTACATTCCACGCGCGATCCTCGCCGATGATGATGAGTTTGACCCGTGAAACCATGGAACAAGTCGATGGATTGCACTCGGATTGTTTTCGAGATATAAAATTAGCTTTTCAATGGGGATTGCGCATAGACACTATGTTACTCGTAGAACCTGGTAATGGAGGTATCGATTTATCAATATTTTTCGCAGGAAAAACCGATATTTCGTTTATCCGGGAATTTGGGCTCCCAAAGGATGCGTTCTTTATACTGAATCCCCGTGGCTTTCGGAATGTGGCCAGGTCGGACACGTTCTTCAGAGCCATTCCTTTGGTTCGCAAAGCCGTACCCAATGCGCATTTCCTCGCATTGAAGATGGCCGGGAATTGCGAAGCGGAAAGTTGGATCCGGAAGATGGATATCCAATCCTGCATTACGCTTCTGCCGGCGTTCCCGCGGGAGAAAATGCCTCAATTATTCCATACGTCGCCGGTTATGACTTCCTTGACGGTCCACGACGGGATTCCAAACGTTCTCCTGGAAGCCATGGCGTGCGGAAGCTTTCCAATCTGCGGGGATCTGGAATCCATCCGGGAATGGATCGAGGATGGGAAGAATGGGTTGCTCGTCTCCCCAGCGGACCCGCAAGCGGTCGCCGCGGCGATCATCCGTGCGGCAACCGATCCCGGACTACGGAAAGCAGCCGCCGCGCGAAATAAGAAAATCATTTCCGACCGCGCGGAATGGAACGGCGTGATGGGCAGGGTGGAAAAGTTTTATCATGGACTGACTTGACTGAATCGATCGCGCCTCTCCTATTAATTGAGATCCGGAAAAGGAAGAGCGCGGGGAATGGATCCGGAGGCAATCATGAAACAGGTTGTGCAGAACATCCAAAAAGGGCGAACAGAGATCGTGGAGATTCCCGTTCTCAAGCCGCCGCCCGGCGCGGTTCTGGTGCGCACGGCGGCCAGCGTGGTCTCGGTCGGGACCGAGCGGATGGTGGTCGAATTCGCCGCACGGTCGCTGCTGGGCAAGGCGCGCTCGCGTCCGGATCTGGTCCGCCAGGTTCTTCAAAAGGCCCGGCGCGAAGGCGTACTCTCCGCCGTGGACGCGGCGGTTAAGCGCCTTTCCCGGCCGATGGCGCTCGGTTATTCGTCGGCAGGCGTAGTGGTCGAAGTCGGCGACGGGGTCGGGGAGTTTCATCCCGGCGACCGGGTGGCTTGCGCCGGCGGCGGGCACGCGGTGCATGCCGAGTTCGCCTCGGTACCGGTGAATTTGCTCGCGCCGATTCCGGATACCGTCAGCCTCGAAGATGCCGCTTTCGCTACGCTTGGTGCTGTCGCTTTGCACGGTTTCCGGTTGAGCGAAGCCGAACTGGGAGAGACAGTCGGGGTGATCGGTCTGGGCGTGCTGGGCCTGCTCACGGTGCAGATCGCGCAAGCGGCGGGATGCCGCGTGTTGGGTGTGGATTTGGATCCCGCGCGCGTGAAATTGGCCCGCCGACTCGGTGGGGAAACGGCCGTCCTGCGCGAGGATGCCGTTGGCGCGGCGCGTACCTTCAGCGCCAGCCGCGGTTTGGATGCGGTCATCGTTTGCGCGGATACCGCCTCCTCCGATCCGTTGGTCTTGGCGGGTGAGATTGCACGCGACCGGGGGAGGGTAATCGCTGTCGGGGCGACCGGAATGACGATTCCGCGCAAGCCGTACTATGAAAAAGAGATCGACTTCCGCGTTTCCCGTTCCTACGGACCCGGCCGGTACGACCCGCTGTACGAGGAAGCCGGCGTCGATTATCCGATCGGCTACGTGCGCTGGACGGAACAACGCAATCTGGAAGCGTTCCTGGAACTGCTCTCAACGGGCAAAGTCAAAATTGCGCCCATCGTCACGCACCGTTTTGCGGTCGAGGACGCGCCGAAGGCATATGCGTTAATTTCCGGAAAAGTTAAAAAAAGGGAATCCTTCCTGGGAGTTTTATTGACTTATCCGGAAGATGCCGCTCTGAAAACCGTCGTGCCTTTGCGCAGCAGTTCTGTACCGGAAATATCCTCCGAAAATGCGGTCAGGCTGGGTGTGTTGGGGGCGGGATCATTTGCCACCTTGGTTGCGCTTCCCGCCGTGGCCCGCATCCGCAAGGTGGAGAAGGTCTCGATCGTCTCAGCGGGCGGTCTTTCGGCGAAACTCGCCGCAAGGGATTTCGGGTTCGAGCGCGCTTCCACCGATCCGGCGGACGTATTACTGGATCCGCGGATCAATACGGTGGGAATATTCACCCGCCATCATCTGCACGCAGGACTCACGGCCGCGGCCTTACGCAACGGGAAGCATGTCTTCTGTGAAAAACCCCTCGCGCTGAGGGAGGAGGAGCTCGTCGAAATAGAATCGGCTTGCAGAGAGGCGGCGGACGTTTCTCCGCGTATTTTAATGGTCGGATTCAACCGACGGTTTGCTCCTCTGATGGTTCCCATTCGGCGGATGATTGCCGAGGCCGGTGAAGCGCCGGTAATGGCGATCCGGGTGAACGCCGGCCCGCTGCCGCACGACCATTGGACCCAGGATCCGGTGCAGGGCGGGGGAAGGATTCTGGGGGAGGCCTGTCATTTCGTGGATCTCCTGACATTCCTGGCGGGTGCCATGCCGGCGAGGATTTTCGCAAGCGATGCGGCGGCGTTCGGGGTGGACACGGAAGATAATTTCGCCGCGACGCTGGAATTTACCAACGGTGCCGTGGGAAGCCTGGTCTATACCTCGGCCGGGGATCGGGCGTTTTCCAAGGAGCGCGTGGAAGTTTTCTGCGGAGAGCGCGTAGCCGTCCTGGACGATTTCCGCGTGCTGGAAATCTGGCGGGGGGGCGCGCGCAAAACATGGCATTCCGTTCTGCGGCAGGATAAAGGCCACCGTGCCGTCTGGGACGCGTTTATCCGGACGATCGTCGAGGGGAAACCCGCGCCCATTCCGGCGGACGAGTTGTTTGCCGTCACGCGCGCAACCTTCGCCCTGCTGGAGGCGGTGCGCGAAAAAACCGTCGTGGAGTTGAAAAGAAACTGATGACGCTGAGCCGCCTATTCAAGTGAAAAAAATCAATCGGAGCCGATTGCGAATTCAGGTATCAGCGGGAAAATGATCAAGGGCGCTTTGGACTCCTTCGGGATTCTTCGGGTTGTAGGGATTCGATCCGCTTATTGGTATGCGGCATATCGGATCGAATGCATGAGCGGTATCTCCCGGCGGCGAACCCCGATTTGCTCTTGGGATGAAATCATTAGCCGATTGCCTTCCGAGGTGTTCGACGGAGATCCTTCCGGCAGGCCTCCTTTCTTTTTCGACGATCCGCGACCGCTGGATGCAGTTTTGCGGCGAATCGCGCCGCAAGCCGAATCCGGATTAAATTCGGAATTGGAAAACATCCAAAAAGGATCCTTCTGTTTGTGGGAGGATGCCCGCCATGATCTTGGATTTCCTCCGGATTGGAATCGCAATCCTCTGACCGGCCGCACGGCATCTGCCGACCGCCATTGGACTGCGACCGACGAACAAGCCAGCGGCGATATCAAGGGATTGTGGGAACTTTCGCGGTTCGGTCTGGCGTTCCGTTTGGCGCGCTTGTACGCGGGGACCGGGAATGAACGCGCGCCGGAAATCTTCTGGCAACTGGTGGAATCCTGGATGGAGGCCAATCCTCCAAACGCCGGGCCGCAATGGCTCTCCTCGCAGGAAGTTGCGTTACGGGCCTTGGCATGGATTTTCGCACTGCGGGCCTTCGCCCGGTCGAGGGCGACGACCGCGGCCCGGGTGCGACGGCTGATCGCGGCTCTCGATGCGCACGCCCGACGCATCGACGCCACCCTGGCTTTCGCCAAAGCGCAAAATAACAATCATTTAATTTCCGAAGCGGCCGGATTGTTCACCATCGGTTTGTTGTTTCCAAGCCTACCGGACGCGGCGCGCTGGAATTCCAAGGGGCGGTCCCTATTGGAATCCACGACCAGGCAATTCTTCCAAGACGGCGGCTATATCCAGCATTCGGTCAATTATCACCGCCTGGCACTGCAGCTTTATCTATGGACGATGCGATTGGCCGAAATCAACAGCCAGCCGTTTTCTGAGGCAATGTATGCCTGCGTGGACCGTTCGTTGGGACTGCTTTCCGCCATGGTCGATCCGAATAACGGTTACGCTCCAAACTTTGGGCACAACGACGGGGCGCTCTTCCCCGCGCTCAATTCGTGCGCTTATGATGATTATCGCCCGCTTCTGCAAACGCTTTCCTGGTGGCGCAGGCGGAAAAAAATATGGGAAGACGGTCCTTGGAATGAAGATGCGCTTTGGCTGCTTGGACCGGACGCGCCGACAACATCCTCTCGAATGTTGCGGCCTCCGGGTGAGAGTGAGCCCTTCACCGCGCCCGACGCCGGCTTATACCTCATGCATGGGCTGAAATCGCGCGCCGTCATCCGCTGCGCGCGGTTCCGCAGCCGCCCGGCGCATGCGGATCAGCTGCATGTGGATGTGTGGTGGCGCGGCGAGAATATCGCCTGCGACGCCGGATCCTACCTCTACGGCGGTGATCCACCCTGGCGGAATTCGCTGACGCACGCCGCGCTACACAATACCGTGACGGTTGACGGATTGGACCAGATGACGCGCTCCGGGCGTTTTGGCTGGGCCACGCGCGCCCAGGCACAAGGAGCATTCGTCGGAGAGAACAAGTGGCAGGGTACCCAAGACGGTTACTCACGGATTGGAGTTTCTCACAACCGGTCGGTGGAACGTTTGGAAGGAGGCGTCTGGATCGTCACGGACGATTTGTCGGGAGACGGATCGCATGTGGCCCGCCTGCACTGGCTGATCCCGGACTATCCTTGGGAGCATTTTGCGCCCGAGGCGGCGTCCTCGCTACCAACCGATTTTTCGGAAAGGCTGACGGGATGCATGGACGGATCCGGAGTCGGATGGACGTTTCACACGCCGGAGGGCGAATTTACTCTCCGGATCTGGTCGAACCGGAATGTACTTTGGAACTTGTATCGGACCGGGGAACGGGTATTCGGCCTCGCGGAGGAAAAGGGACCGGTTCCTACCGAGATCCGCGGCTGGCGCTCGCTTCGGTATGCGGACAAGCTGCCTGCACTTTCACTGGCTGGAACGGCTGCCGGTGTCCTGCCCATCCGCTTTATCAGCGTCTGGACTCTACCTGACGGGCAGGGAGCATAACGTGCCGGGGTTCGATAGAAAGGTCAGCGGTAAAATAATTACTTCATGTAGAATTCCACCTAAGTCTGCCGCCGTTCCGTTCAACGCTCATCTCCAAAGACGCGATGGATCGGCGCCTGCTGGATAAAATCGATTTCGGAATGATTATGGTTATCGAGACCACCCGAAGCGGGATAAGGCGATTTTTCCACCTTCCGTGAATTCCACGCCCTCTGATTCCAACAACTTGCGTTGAATGGCCATCCCCTCTCCCCGCAGGCTGATCTTCCCGCCCGCGCCCACAACCCGATGCCAGGGTACGCGCTTTTCCGGTGTAAGGGCATGGAGAGCGTATCCCACCAAGCGCGCATGCAGACCCAAGCCGGCCAGCCTGGCAATCTGCCCGTAGGTCGCCACCTTGCCGCGCGGGATTTTGCGGATTGTGGAATAGATCTTCTCGTACAGTTCGCTCATGGCTGTCCTGGAAACAGAAGTTGCCTGCAAACGGTCGTCATGGAATTTCCGGAATATTTTTCGACCCGCGGTTTCCGTATTATATGCGGGTGGGAAAATCCGGGTGGCGGCGTTTCCCGCGGGGGGACACCTGAACGGATTTACCCGACTCGATTTCCGCTGCGGATCATGTAGAATAAGCGGTGCCTCCGTATCCGGCGGCGGAATTGGTATTCTTCTTTCATCGAGGATATACGGAAAGCAGGTGCTTATGCAAACCCAGGGATACATCCATCTGGAAAACGAATTCGGAGCCATGAATTATCGGCCGCTGGATGTCGTGCTAACCCGTGGGCAGGGTATTTGGGTTTGGGACGTGGACGGTAACAAATACATGGATTGTCTTTCCGCCTATTCCGCGGTCAACCAGGGTCACTGCCATCCGAAAATCGCAGCGGTGATGAAGGAGCAGGCGGAAAAGCTCACCATTACATCGCGCGCGTTCCGCAATGACCAGCTGGGATTGTTCTACAAGGAAGTCTGTGAGCTAACCCATTCGCACAAGGTACTTCCGATGAACAGCGGCGCGGAGGCGGTGGAATCCGCCATCAAGGCGGTGCGCAAGTGGGGCTACCGGGAGCACGGCGTGCCCGAGGGCCGGGCGGAGATCATTGCCTGCGAAAACAACTTCCATGGGCGGACTATCACGCTCGTCGGGTTCAGCACCGAGCCGCAATACCGTGACGGATTCGCGCCCTTCACGCCGGGATTCCGCGTCATCCCGTTCGGAGACCCCCAGGCTCTGGAGCAAGCGATCACCCCGGAGACGGTCGCTTTCCTGGTGGAACCCATCCAGGGCGAGGCGGGAATCATCCTTCCTCCCGATGGGTACCTGCGCGACGTGCGCCGGATCTGCAATGAACACAGGATTGTGATGATCACGGACGAGATCCAGACCGGGTTAGGGCGCACGGGTAAAATGCTGGCGGAGGAGCATGAAGGCGTCGAGGCTGACCTGACGTTGATCGGCAAGGCGCTTTCGGGCGGATTCTATCCGGTATCGGCTGTGCTTTCGAACCAGGAGGTGCTGGGGGTCTTCCAGCCTGGAGACCATGGCAGCACGTTCGGCGGTAATCCGATGGCGTGCGCGGTCGCGCGTATCGCGTTACACGTGCTGGTGGAGGAGGGCATGATCGAGAACGCCGCCACGATGGGGGATTATTTCCTTTCCTGCCTGCGCACCGTGAAGAGTCCGGTTGTGAAGGAAATTCGCGGCAAAGGATTGATGATCGGTGTGGAGTTGCACGATGGAGCCGGCGGCGCGCGCCGCTTTTGCGAAACGCTGATGGCGCGCGGGTTGCTTTGCAAGGAAACGCATAAAAACGTGATCCGCTTGGCGCCTCCGCTGATCATCCGCAAAGAAGAAATCGACTGGGCAATGGAGCGAATCGCGCCCGTGCTGATGTCAGGGTGAGAGATATTTGCCCCACCCTTTTTCCCAAGCGGCGGGGTAAAGTCCGTCTCGATCTTGCACGAACATAGTATTCTGGAACTTCGGTTTATCGGATTTCGGTTTATAGTTGAGTAGGAGAGTATGTATGCCCATCGATTCGCCAATCCGGATTCTGGTTGCCGACGATCACCGCATCGTGCGCGACGGTCTGCGGTTGATTTTGGAATCGCAGGAGGAATTCGCGCTTGCGGGGGAAGCTGCCGACGGCGAGGAAGCCGTCCGCATGGCGGCTGAGTTGCACCCGGATGTGATCCTCATGGATCTGCGCATGCCGCGTATGGACGGGATAGCCGCCATCGAAGCCATTCACAAGCAGGATCCGCAGACGGGAATCGTCATTCTAACCACGTACAACGAGGACGATCTGATGATCCGCGGGTTGCGGGCGGGAGCGCGGGGATTCCTGCTCAAGGACACTGACCGCGAAACACTTTTCCGCGTCATCCGCTCCGCCGCCCGAGGGGATAGCCTGTTGCAACCGGAGGTGCTCGATCGGGTGTTGTCGCGCACCGAAAACCCCGCCGCGCATGACTCCGGCGTGACTGTGTATCCACTGCAGCAAACCGGACAACAGGTTTCGGCGGTCGAACCGCAAGTACATTCTGAGAGCGGCGAGCTGACGGAACGCGAACGGGAGGTGCTTAAAGCGGTCGCCCAGGGCCAGCGCAGCAAGGAAATCGCCCGCAATCTTGGAATTACCGAGCGAACCGTTAAAGCCCATCTGGCAAGTATCTATAACAAGTTGGGCGTGGATTCACGCGCGGCAGCGATCGCCGTCGCAGCAAAAAAAGGATGGCTTTACTAGCGCGGTCAATCCGCATCTTGGCCCCGCAGGCCGCGCTTTTCATTGGCCTGCTCCCCGGGGTACAATCATTTCACTTGGCGGCAGACGCCATTTTTTATGCACATTCTCCTCATTCATCAGGTTTTCGTTCGTCCGGATGATCCGGGCGGGACCCGTCATTACGAACTGGCGCGGGCGCTCACCCGCTCCGGTCATAAAGTCACTATCCTGGCCAGCCCTTATTCTTATCAGACCGGACTGCGAGTGACCGAGAAACAACGCGAAATGCTCGCGCCCGGGCTGGAGGTAATTCGTTGCAGCGTATGGGGCAGCGTCCATCGATCCTTCTTCTGGCGCGCGATCGGTTTTCTTTCCTTCATGCTCTCGTCGCTTTTCCTGGGGTTGGCCCAGCCGAAGGTGGATCTGGTCTGGGGCACCTCACCGCCTCTCCCTCAAGTATTAACGGCCTGGTTGGTGGCGCGATTGAAACGGGCGAAATTCCTCTTCGAAGTGCGCGATCTGTGGCCGGCGTTCCCCATCCAGTTGGGCATATTGCGGAATCCGGTCTGGATTTGGATTTCACTTCGGATGGAGAGGTTTCTCTATCGGCACGCGGATTGCCTGGTGATTAATTCCCCCGGTTTCATAGACCATCTGACGGCGCACGGCGCCGCACCGGAGAAAATCCACCTGGTGCGGAACGGGGTGGATCCAGCCATGTTCGATCCGGCTTCGAAGGGGTCCGGATTCCGGGCAAAAAATAATTTGCAGGGAAAATTCATCGCACTATACGCCGGTGCACACGGTGTTTCGAACGATCTGGAAATCATTTTGAATGCAGCCGATCTTCTGCGCGACGATTCCCGGATCCGATTTCTTCTCGTCGGTGACGGCAAGGAGAAACCCCACCTGGCGCTGCGGGCGACCGAGATGAAACTGGGAAACATTCTCTTTCTTCCGCCCGTTCCCAAACAGGGGATGCCCGAGGTTCTGGCCGCCGCCGATTGTGGGATCGCCATCCTAAAACCGATCCCGCTGTATGGAACCACCTATCCCAACAAGGTGTTCGATTACATGGCGGCCGGACGCCCGGTGGTGCTGGCCATCGACGGTGTGATCCGCAAAGTGGTGGAGGAAGCCGGCGCCGGGTTGGCCGTCCCGCCGGGAGACCCCCGGGCGATTGCGGAGGCCGTCCGCGCGCTGGCGGATGATCCGGCCCGCGCGCAAGAGATGGGACGCCGAGGGCGGGCCTGTGTGGAGCGGGATTTCAACCGCCGGGAACAGGCGGACCAAATGGAAAAGTCGATCGAGGAAACCGTTCACAATAATCCGAAACGGAAAACGAAATGAGTCAAGGCATCCGCCGGCGGTTTGTTAGAAAATTTTGGGCCGCGCACAATGATTCTCCCGTCGTGCGCAGGGAGATCCGTTTGTTGTTGGATGCCCTGAACGGCGGACGAGGGCTCAACGTCGGATGCGGCGATACCCGACTCCACCCACGGATGGTCAACGTTGATTTGGCGATCACTCCCGCCGTTGCCGTCGAGGGTGATGCACTCGCCCTCCCGTTTGCCGACGGGAGTTTCTCCCTGGTGATTTCACAGGAAACGGTAGAACACGTTACCGATCCTTTCCAAGCCGTGCGCGAAATGGCGCGTGTGCTTGCCCCGGGAGGAACGCTTTATCTGCAGGCGCCGTTCATCATCGGATACCATCCGGGTCCCGAAGATTATTGGCGTTTCTCGCGCGC
>JBEKLP010000021.1:0-35392 GCA_050010135.1 Anaerolineales bacterium | reverse complement strand
CATACTCGCTGGAAAAAGGCATCGCGGCAAAGACCATGCGCCGGGTCGATTCGGGTGCAGCCGCAGCCTGCGGCGGAACGTGGGCGGGTTGGAGGAACAATTTTCGCAGGGTGGGCACGACCGCATCAACCTTGATCACCCCCTTGCGTTTGTAATTCTTCTTCAGATCCGGCATCACGATCAGCGCGTGATCGGCGCCGGTGGCCCGCTTGTAGAGCCCCACCTGCCGGATGGCGCGTGCGGTGTTCCCCCCACGCGGGTCCCACTCCCTGGCCTCGAGGATCACCGTTTCCCCGTGCGGACCGGTGACGATGAAATCGGGACGCAGTCCGCCGATGAAAGGCTGGCGCCGGTAGGAAATATGCGCGTTCCTCAGGATATTTTCCAGGCGGTCTTCGAATTCTTTAGCGCACATAAACCGTCTCCCAATACCAAGATAATTCTCTAATCACAGCCCGGATTCTGTACACGGATTACACGGAATTTTTTTTATTTCCTTTCGGTGCAATCCGTTTTTATTCCGTGAATTCCGTGTACCGAATCTAGAAGGATGCAAGCGTGGAAATTCTGCCGGCTTTCGGTTGGAATCACGGCCATGAGACGTAAACGATCCCCAATGCGAGCCGGTCGCCCGCTGAAAGATTGATCAGCCGCGGGGCCGGATCGCCGGGAGAAGTCTCGGCCGGGCACCAATTGTAGGGGGCGGAAACGATTAAGAAGTAACGGCCCGGCGGAATGTCAGCCAATTGAAAATTTCCATAGGGATCGGAATGTTCAACGATATCTCCGCGGGCCGGGTCCGGGCCGGCCAGGAAGCCCGGCATCGAGTCGCGATTATCCCCTTGGGCTTTGGTCAGATAGAACATCGTCTCGGGGATGATTTTATTTATGGTGTAGGAATACAGCGCGCCGGAAAGTGCGGCCATGCCCGCTGCGGGCTGCGGTGCGTCGGAGGGCGGCAACGGGGTGAGGACGGTCTTTTCCGCATCGGTCGCTACCGGTCCGAAGTATTTCCCGTTGGCCGGGTAGGGATCGGCGCCCGCGGCGACGGGTGTGCGTGCCGGCTTGCACCCGGCGAGAGCCAGACCCAACAAAATGCATGCGATCAGCGAACGCTTCATTACGGAAGGGCGCGGGTGAACGCGCGATGCGCCATGAACTGGTCGCCGCTGACGTTCTTGTAGTAGGTGAGCTGGACGTAGCCGTCGATCGGCTGGTCGTAGGATTCGATCCGCAACGATCCTTCCCAGTTGTCGGGCAGGGTGTTTTCCGCCTCGCTGCTCTGGGTGCCGGTCCCCAGCCGGTGGTTGCGCTGCAGGCTGCTGCTGCCGGGGATGACCACGCCGTCCACCTCGATCGTGTCGGCTGCGTCCACATTGCCGTCGTGGTTGATGTCGCAGGTGGAAACGGGGCAGTTGCCGTTGGTGGCGGGAATATAGAACAGTTTGAGCGTGGTGGCGCTGGTGCCGAGATTGCGGATCCCGACAACGCTGGCAAACCCGTTCGGCAGCACCTTGGCCACCAGCGGAATGAACATCACCCGGTCGGTCCCGCCAGCGCGCACCGCCTCGTAGGCCGAGGCGCCGATGTTGCCGCTGGGCGAGTTGTAGTAGCGCATCTGGACAATCGCCGCGAGATTCGCCCCGGCCGCCTGCAGTTCGCAGGTTCCCGCCCAACCCACCGGATACAATTGCGCGTCGCCGATCGGATTGAACGAATATGATCCGTTGGTCGCGATCGCCGTGGGATTGGTGAAGTTTAATTCCGCCGGGGTGTTGCCCCAGATGGTGGTGCAATGCATCGCCAGCGCTCCGGCGGCGATCTCCGCTCCGCCGATGTTCTGGACGGTAATCACCGTGCTCAGGCCGTTGTCCAGGCGCGAGAAAAAGATCGGCACGATCCACTGCGGACCGAGGTCCTCCGCGGGAAAGGCGTCGAAGGTTTGCAGAATATCGGCGCCCTGGAAGAAGTTCGACACCACCGTGATTTTCTTGCCGCCCAGCGCGGTGACCACCGCCGAGCCGACCCAGTTGTCGGGAAGGTTGGTCTCCATCGAGAGATCGTAATAATAGGAAACGCCGGGCGCAAGGGAATCGATGGTTTTCGTGTAAGCGCCACTGCTGCCGACATTGGGAATTAAATCCACCGTCACGGTGACCGCATCGGAATCGGCGTTCTGGATGATGATTTGGCTGTTGGCCGTGCCGCTGAGCGTGTACCGGTTGCGCGCCGCGAGGGGCACGTAGAAGACGGTGTGCCCTTCCAGAAAGCCGGTGTAGGCTCCCTGGGTGGGGACCTGTCCGCGCGCCTGGATCTGCACGATGGCGCCCACCGGGTTATCGGAGGCGATCACCACCGATCCGCGTCCGGGTTGCATCGTCGGATCGAAATACTGTTTGATCTGAATCGAACCGCCGTTGGGCGGCAGGCTGAAGCTGAGGTTGCCGGCGGAAACACCCGGCCAGGCCGCGCCGCTATCGAGCAGATAGGAGATCGAGCCGGCGGCCGAATTGTTTTTATCCAAGTTCACCAGGGTGAAGTTGGTACTCAGGAGCTTCGCGGTGGCGGCGGCTTGAACAGGCGTTGGGGTGGAGAAGATCATCGCGGAAAAAACCGCAACCGCGGCAATCGCAACTTTCCGATTTATCAAGGCTCGATGGGTCATCTGCTCCTCCTTGGTGGACGCCTTAAACCATATCATACCTGACCGGAATTTCCTACTTGGCGGAGAACCGGTGTGGGAACTTCAAGCGCTTCCCGGTATACGTCGAGAATGCGGCGGGCGACCACGGGCCAATCGTAAACCGCGCGCACACCGGCCGCCGCGGCGCGCCCCATCGCCTGACGGTTCGAGGGCGAGTCGATCAATCCCAAAATGCAATCCGCCAACGCCTCCGGATTCCCCGGCTCGACCAGTTCCCCCCACTGCGGGGAAAGCACTTCGGGGATTCCGCCCGCCCGGCTCCCTACGCATGGCGTTCCGGAAGCCAACGCTTCGAGCAATGCCACGCCCTGCCCTTCTTCGAGCGAGGGCAGGACGAACAACTCGGCGCGCCGCATCCATCGGGCGACCTCTTCAGGCGAAAGACTCCCCGTGAAAAAAACCGCCTCGCCGATGCCCAGAGCCCGCGCCTGTGTTTCGAGTTCCGCGCGCTTGGAACCGTCGCCGATCAGCACCAGACGGTGCGCGGGATACCGGCGGTGGATCAGCGCCATCGCACTGAGCAGCGTGTTCAGCCCTTTGCGCAGAATCAGCGATCCGGCGAAAAGCAAGATGGGTTCGCGCGGGGTTCCGTTGGGGTGAAACCTCGCCGCATTCACACCATTGGGAATGATCGCGATCCGATCTGGATCCACGCCCAGCGCTGCGGCGCCCTCGGCCAGCGACGCGCTGAGCGCGATCACCTTTCGAGCGCTGCGCAACGTCCGCTGGGCCAATCCATTGGCGAAGGGGATGCGCGCGGCGCGATAGATGTCGCTGCCCTGCACGGTGCAGACGATCGGGCGGCGATGGATCGGCGCGGTAAGACCGGCGGCGAACGCGGAAAAGGTCCAGTTGGCGTGGATCAGATCGCACCGGGGGGCGATCCGCGCGATGGCCAGCGCGTGCGCGGCCAGCAGCGGAAGCACGATCAGCCGTCCCGGGCCGCCCTTCTCCCATATCACCGGCAATCCGCCGGGCGTATCCAGAAGAATCTCCCAGTGCTCCGGACGGAGATACCGCGGACGGAAAATTTCCACGCCCGCCATATCCTCGTGCGTTTTCGCCCCCTCGGCGTGGGGCGCGACCACGAGCACATGCGTGCCGAGGGTAGAGAGCGCGCGGCACGCTTCCCAAATGAAGGTCCCGCGGTAATCGCCTTCCCAACGGGGGAAGGACGTGGTGGCGACGCAGAGGGTAAGCATGAGGGGAGGTTAGCGAGATCGCTTTCTATTCCCGGCGCGCGAACGCGCACGGGTTGTTGGTTTGACCGGCTTGGGTTCTTGCTTGGCCGTCCGCTCCAATTCCATCCGCCGCGTGCGGAAGAGGGTCTCTTCCAGAATCCGGCGGTTGAAGCCGATCAGATCAGCCACCAGCCCGATGAGGAAGACTTGGATCCCGACGATGAGCAGCACTGCGGCGAGGACGACCGACTGCACGTGTCCGGCGCCGAAGCCCGAAGCGGCGAAGTAGAGATAGCGCGCGCCGAGCGTCAGTCCGGCGGCGAAGAACAAACTGCCGAGAATCGAAAACACGCGCAACGGGCGGTACATCACAAACGAACGGAGAAGTGTGGCTCCGGAAAAGATCATGTAATGGAGAATACCGTCGGCCAGGCGCGAGGGGCGCACGGGCGGGTTGGTGCGGACGGGGACGAATTCCACCGCCTCGCGCCGGGCCCCGGCCTGGATCAGCGTTTCGAGCGTATAGGTGAAATTGCTCATTACCAGCGTGCGCAGCGCGGCATCCCGCGAATAGGCGCGGAAACCGCTGGCCGCGTCGGGGACTCGCATCCCGGAAGCCAATCCGATCAGCGCGCTTCCCAGCCGCTGGAAGATCCGCTTCGCGGGAGAGAACCGCTTCATGCCCGCCGCGCCGCGATCGCCAACCGTCAGTTCGGCCCGGCCCGCAAGGATCGGTTCGATCAGCGCGGGAACGTCATCGGCGGAATACTGGTTGTCGGCGTCGGTGTTGACGATCACATCCGCGCCGCGCTCCAGCGCCGCTTCCAGCCCGGCGGTAAAAGCCGCCGCCAGGCCGGCGTGCTTCGGCAGCGCGATCACCCCGTCCGCCCCGGATCTCCGCGCGGCTTCGGCCGTGCCGTCGCTGCTGCCGTCGTCGATCACCAGCAGTTCGACGGCATCCACGCCCGGAATGCGGCGCGGAAGCGCCCGCAGCGTCGCGGGCAATATTTGTTCTTCGTTGTAGCAGGGGATCTGGATGACGAGCTTCATGGCGGCGCTGGAAACGATAATACCACTAGCGAAGGATGCCCGGCAGAAAGCCGCAGTAGCCTTGGGTGACGATCAGATCGTACGCCGTATCATCGCCGGCGGCCATCGCGTCCTGGTGCGAGGCGCGCAGGAAGAAAATTCCGTCGCGCGGGGCGGTCCAACACAGCGTGGCGCCCTGCCCGATCATACTCGCGGTAGGCGGGAGGGCCCGCAGCAGGCGGGTGGTCCCGTCGCTGTCGATGAGATCAAGCACGATCCAGGCCGTCGGTCCTTGAGCGAGCGCGCGCAGGAGGTAGGTTGTGCCGGCGGTTGCCTGGAAGAATCCCCAATCCTCGTCGCCCGACGGGCAGATGGCGTGCCGCTGGGCCGTGCCCGGCATAAGTTCCTTGGCAAACAGCGCGGAATTATCGGATTCGAACGAATCCGGAGTACACCCCTTGATCGTTGTGGAGACTTCGGATTGCGAGATATTCCCGGCGCGGTCGAGGGCGAGAACGCGGAAGGCGTAGCTGTGCCCGGGCTGCGCGGCGTAAACCGTTTGGCGGGTGTCCGGCGCCAAGCCGGTGAGCCAGTCGGTCCACGATCCGCCGTCGATCCGCAATTGCACGCGGAAGGAACCGAGGCCGGAGAAGGAATCGCTCGCAGTCCAGTTCAGATTGATCACGGTGGAATCCTGCGTGGCGGGCAGGGGCGTGACGGAGAGGGCCGGCGGGGTTCGGTCGTTGGCAATTCCCAATACCACCGCGACACTCTGATTCCCGACCCAATCGCTGGCCACCGCCTGGAAGGCCAGTGCCGATCCCTCCGGCAGTGTGGCCGGATCGAGCGGACAAGACCAACCATCGGAGCCGTCGGTGTCGGTGCAAACGGCCGTCCAGTTGCCGCCGGTCCAATCCGAAGAGTGACTGTAAATTTCCACCTTCTGGATTCCCCCGCTGTCGGCGGCCGAGACGACGAGATTCGCCGGCAGGGCGGCCAGGAACTGGCCCGATTGCGAGGGTGTCACCCAGGAGACGGTTGGAAGATCGGAATCTACAAGAAGCCGGAGCGTGTATCCGTGGTCCGTTCCGCCCTCGCCCGGATGGTTTTGCGAGCGCACCTTGACGTAATACGTTCCGGCACCCGGAAGCTGATAGCCCACCGATGCGGCGTCGGAGGAGGCCAGCACGCTCGTCCCGTCGCCAGCGAGAATCTCCATGTGCGGTTTGAGCGCGGTCACACCGTCGAGGGTGGCGACGATGCGGCTTGCCCCGGACGCCGTGAAGGAGTAATAATCCTCATCGCCCGCGGGACAGATCTGTCCATTATCCGGCACCGCTATGGAGAGGGCGGTCGCGGTGGAGGAGGAATTATTCGGTTCGTTTGTATCGCCGCAGGCGGGCGCGGTTGCGGCGGTGACGGAAAAATCGTCGATTGCCCAGCCGGTGTTGGCATTCCCGATTTCATCCCCCGTATAGAATGCAAAGCGCACGCGAATCGTATGGCCGGCGTATCCCGAGAGGTCGAGGAATGGGCCGGAGCGCCACGCCCGCTGCGCGTCGTCGAAAAGCTGGTAGACGTTGACGTAATTCCCGCCGTCGACCGCGATCTGGATTCGGCGCTGGTCCCAGTGCGGGTTGGGACCCTCGCCGTCGAACCAGTATTTGAAGTTCATAGAGTAACCGGCGCCGGGGATATTAATCGGCGGCGAGGTGAGAAAGCCGTAGTTCGGAGAGCCGTCGTTATAGGTGGAGTTTCCCGTCTGGTTGTAGACCCAGGCGCGGGTTCCGCTATTCACGGGACTGGTGGTGACGCGCCAGAGGCCGGTTGCGCTCCATTTGGAAACGTCGCCTTCGATCCCGTCGGTAAACGGCGCATTGACCGCGGCCGGCCAGGCCGGTGCGGCCACCACCGTCCAGCGCCGATCCTGCCAATCGCTAATACAAGAGGGGTTCCCGGCGCACGATCGCTGGATCAAGTACCAGGTTTGCGTGCCGAGGGTCGAGTTATCGTTGCCTTCCAGCACGTGATAGGGCAAGCGCTGCTCGCCCAGCGGTCCGGTGGTGCTTACTTCGACGCCGGTAAAGAGTGCCGAAAGGCCGGTGCGCCAGAAGAGCACAATCGAATCACCGCGCTGGAACGTCGCGCCTTCCGGCGGCCAGACCATCGTGGCGACACCGGGCGTGACGGTGCGTCCCGTAATCCGCATCGATCGGACCGTGTCGGCGCCGATCGGGTTGTCCGAGAGATTCCGGTCGTCGGAATCGAACGCCTCCACCCTTCCGGAATAATAGTTATCGCTGTAAAGCGTAGCCAGAACGTTGGCGCCGACGCGGATGGATTCCGCGTTTTCGGTTCCCACGGGAGCCAGCACCGAACCGTTGGCGTAGTCGCCCGTCCCCTCGACGACGCAATCGCCGCCGAAATCCTTGCCGGCGTACAGCGCCACCTGGTTCGGGGTCGGGGTGCATGCCGGCGGCGGGGGCGGGCAGGATTTGGCGTGGATAATCAAACGCAGGCCGGGGTATCCCACCGCCTGGTTCCCATCGCGGTCCCAGGCGCGCAGCGAAAGGTTGATCGCGCCGGCAGGAAGTTGCGCCGCGCACAAGTCCCAATCGTAAGTGAACGGCGAGGAGGAAAAGATCGGGCCGACTTGCTGCCATCCGTCGCCGGTGTTGGCGATGAAGTAGGCATGGCTGAACCCGGTGCCGGAATCGGTGGCATAACCCTGGAGCCGGACGGTGGTGAGATTAACCACCGACTGGTCGGCGGGGGCGGTGAGCCCGGCGTCAGGCGGCGTGAAATCGGTGCCGGAGGTATTGGCCGAGGTGTAGTACCACGCGCCTTGCCCGCCGTACGCGGAGGCTTCGGCGGGCGTGCGCGGGCGGCCGCCGTTGATTGCAACGTCGTCGAAGGTGATGTCGACCGAATTCCCCCACCACGAGCCGGCGTTGGTGTGCACCTGGAAGTGCAGGTGGCTGCCGGACGAATAGCCGGTATCATCGGCGATGCCGATGAATTGCCCGCGGTAGACGTGCGCGCCGTGCGTGCGCAGCGCAACCGGAATACTGTCTTGGGCCAGGTGCAGATACACCATGTAGCTGGTGGGAACCGTCGAGGTGTCTTCCAGCACCAGGAAGTTGGCGTGGTTGGCGTTCCCGTCCCAATAGCCGTTGGGATAGGTCCACACGGCGTACTTCACCGTCCCGGCCCGCGAGGCCACCAGCGGGAACATCGGGGTGGTGGAGTCGGCGAAATCGAAAGCGTACGTTTCCGTCGCGGGATGGGACACGCTCTGGGTAAGCCGTTTCGTTTGCCCGGCCGGCCAGGGGAGCTTGTAGCCGGTGAAGGTCTTGGCCATCGCGTGCTGTTCGTCTGTGGAGGGGGGGACGTACTGCCGCTTGGTGTCGGCCGGGATCAGATCCTCCGGCGCCGCCTGAAGTACGGCGGCCCATTCGGAATCCGCCTGAACGGTCACGGTCCAATCGTCGACGGTACGGCGGCCGATGGCGAGCCCGGGTTCGGTGGGCACCACCTCGCCGGTATCCGGCTGTTGGTAGTTCAAAGTAGCCAGCGCCCAGCCGCCGTCCTGGGAGAAGAGAATATCCTCCACCGATACGGTATATATATGGAAGGCCATCACTTCCTGATGCTCCTGCACCTTGGCGGCGACGAGCGCAATAATGCGGTCGCGGTCGCCGGGAGTAGGCGTGCCGGCTACGGCGGAGGGCAGGGACGAATAGCCCCCCGCGCCCAAGAGGAGCAGCGCGGCGAGGCTGAGGAGGATCGGGCCGAATTTGCGGTAAATTCCATTCATAGGTCGTCGTCCGGCCCATTGAAACAGGCACCGGACGCTCGCGGAAATAGGTGCAAGGAGCGTGCCAAAAGTAGATGAAGAACCCAAGGAGAGCACGAATGACACAAAGACATATAAAGGTTGGAACTTCTGATGATCGTGTTTACGTGTTGACTGATGAGATGGAATTTATCGGATATCCTCATCCCAGTTCCTTCCCCCAAAACTCGAAGAAGGATATTGCCATAGTAGGTGATGATGGCGGTTAAACAGCCGGTCCCCAAGCGTTGAAATACAACAATGTGATTAAGTCAATACTAGGGAAAAGACCCCCACAATGCAAGTGACATGCGAAATCGAATTAAACCTCGCGACGAATTGGAGCGGGATGGAGAGGCAAATATATTCGAAACTCTAGTAAAATGATAAATCGTTGTCGCATTCACTCGATGATCGCCTTTTTCAGAGATCAGCAAAGAGTGCCCATCTTCCCAAAGACCGGAGGGGGTAAGGACATGCGGATTGAAAAAGGTAAAATTTACGGATCATGATCCTGATCTGAATTGGATCTGGAAGGAATAACTGTAATGCAAGATGAATCGATGGACCATAATTCCCAAACACCCCCTTGCCTTAAATTTAACTGCTCGGACCTATGCTGCAAGTACGGCGTCGATGTCCTGCCGGAGGAATATGCCAGCCTGATCGCAAATCACCTGGCGGATCCGAGAGAGTTCACGGGACCCGAGGAAGACGAAGACGGCGTCTGGTTGTACCGCACCGTGGAAGGAAAGCGCGGTTGCATTTTTCTTTCCGCGACGCGCGGTTGCCGATTGCACGATACCCAATACAAACCGATCGTGTGCCAACGGTTCCCCAGAGATCGGGCGGAGGCGCTGGAGGCATACCAGGACGGTTATCTCCCTTGCGTCAGCCATTATATCGGCCGGGAAAGATTCGACGAAATCCAATCGCCATCGATTAATCCCCAGGGTATTTAAAACACGGACAGAGGAAAATTTCCGCGTGCATAGTTAGAAAACCTTCAGGGGTTGCAAAGCCCCCGGGGTTTCGTCTGTAAAAAGATCTCTATTGAAAATACGCGCCGGTAGTAAAATGAAACGCGGCGAGCGGAGGACTTTCCGGTTATGAATGATTCTGAAGTCAACCGCGATGAAAAAATAATTGTCGTGAAGCGGAACGGCCCGTATGTGGTTTCAGGGGATATTCCCTTGGTGCGGAAAATTCAGGTCGTTTCCGAGTACGGCGAACCGCTCACGTGGAAAAAAACCGAAACCCTCAAAACCCGCAAGACGTATCTGCTCTGCCGCTGCGGGAAATCGAGCACGATGCCGTTCTGCGACGCAACCCACGCCCGCATCCCCTTCGACGGAACCGAAACGGCCGACGAACGCTCCACCCTCGAGCGGCGCTACGCGCTCCCGGGCGGCGTTCAGTTCGCCTTCCGGCGCGACGACTACCTCTGCATGGAATCCGGGTTTTGCGGCACGCGCTTCTCGACCTTCGATCAGCTCGTAGCGCAATCGGCTGATTCCAACGTGCGATCCCAGGTGATTGCCATGGTCGAGCGCTGCCCGTCCGGCTCGCTGACCTACGCGCTGATCGGAGAGAAAGCAGACAACGAGCAGGATTTGCCGCAGGAGATCGCGGCGACGACCGACATTCTTTCGGACGGTCCGGTGGCCGGCGCCTTGTGGGTGATGGGGGGCATTCCCATCCGACGCTCTGACGGCCGGTTGCTGGAAATCCGCAATCGGGTGACGCTGTGTTCCTGCGGACGGTCCGCAAAAAAGCCATTATGCGACGGAGTCCATCGCGTGAGGATCACACCCCCGGACGGAAATGGTTGATGCGACGAACTTACGACTCCTCCCCCTTCACCCCTCCCCAGAATGGGGAGGGGCAGGGGAAGAGGTTGGCAGCCCCTGATCGAACGCATTCCTACCGCCGAAAATAATCACCCTCTCTCCATATCCCAAATTATGGGAAGATAAATAACCGACGGAGGATTAACCTATGGAACCCATGATCGCCGTCTGCGGATTGGATTGTTCGGTTTGCGCCGCGTATCAGGCCACCCAAGCGAAGGACGAAACCGCCAAGGAGCGGATTGCGGCGCAGTGGAGGACCGACTACAACAATCCCAAGATCGACGCCGCATACGTTACCTGCGATGGGTGTCTGGCCTCGGACGGCCGGCTTGGCGGACACTGCCTGGAATGCGAACCGCGGCTTTGCGCCGTCGGCCGGGGGTATCCGAACTGCGCCTATTGCCCGGATTACGGATGCGAGAAGATCAGCCAGTTGTTGGCATATATCCCGGAAGCGAAAACCAGGCTGGACGGTATTCGCGCCGGGCTGTGACTTCCTCAGTCGCAAAAATTATCGTAGCGGATTGTCCGGTCACCTCAGCAGTTTTTTCGCCGGATGATTCAACCATATTTTATATCGGCCAGACGTGGTAATCACCCAGTATTTCCAGAGTGAGTTTACTATCTGCCCGGCGGGAGCGATCCATCGCCTCTGTCAACAATTTCGGCAGGGACCCGGTCGCTGATTTTGTGCTACATTGGGGATGGGATTCCCGTCCTTCGGCTCATGCGCGAAGGAGCGTGGTTTCCCATTTAAAAGGAGAGGGATAATGTCCAAAGGACGCAACAGCGGTTCCATCGTTGGAGGATCCATATTGATCCTCCTCGGTTTGACGGCGCTACTCGCTCAAGGTTTTCCCGGATTCAACTTTTGGGGAGTCCTGTGGCCTTTCTTCATCATCGCTTTTGGCGGCCTGTTCTTCGTCGGGATGCTGGCGGGCGGGAAGACCGCCGCCGGGCTGGCGATCCCGGGCAGCATCATTACGATCATCGGGTTGATGCTGCTTGCGCAAAGCCTGACCGGGTACTGGGAAAGCTGGTCGTACGGCTGGACGGTGATCCTCATTTCCGTCGGGCTGGGGATCTTCCTTATGGGTGCATATAGCGGGAACGAATCCTCGCGCCGGGCGGGCGTGCGCGTGATGCAGATCGGCGTCTTTTTCCTGATCGTTTTCGGCGCGTTCTTCGAGGGGATCATCTTTGCTTCCCGGAGGACGGGGGTGGGTCCACTGATCTTACCGGCGGCGCTCATCCTGCTCGGCCTCTATCTGGTGCTGATCCGATCCCATTGGGGCACGGGTCACGCGCAGCCCGGCCCCGATTCGCCCGACAAGCCCTCGCAATAAAGAAGAAGGAGGAGAATACCATGCGAACCCGTTCAATCTTCTGGCCGCTGGTGTTGATTGCCGTCGGTGTTATTTGGATTCTGGCGCAAATTGGCATCGTGCCATCCGCCAATCTGTGGGCGCTGCTCTACGTCATCCCGTATGCGTTAATGGCGCTCGGCGTGGGATTGATTTTGGGCTCGCGCTGGATTTGGGCGCGGCAGATCGTCTCGGTCCTGGTCGTTGGCGGGGCGATGCTTGCGGTCGTATTCGCCGCGGCGCTGCGATGGACCACGCCCCCCAACTGGGGATGTGTCTGGACTGAATCCCCGTTCTTGAGTTGTACCGGCGTAGGCGGGTCGGTCCGCGGATCGGGTGTGATCGTCTCGGAAACACGAGACGTTCCGGTGTTTGACGGTGTGTCGATCGATTATCCCGCCGCCGTCACGATCCGCCAGGGCGATGTTCCTTCCGTCACGGTGGAAGCCGACGACAATCTTCTGCCCCAGCTGACCACACGCATCGTCGATGGCACACTGCATATCGAGTCGGCAGGAATCGATTGGAGCCGGCGCGTGACCCCCAGCCGGGAAGTGCGGATCGACCTGACGGTAAAAGACTTGGGTCGGATCGATCTCTCTTCAGCCGGGAGCGTGAAGGTCGAGGGTTTAAATACCGTCGCGCTGAGAATATCCGTCAGCGGCGCCGGAAGCATGACCCTCTCGCAATTAACCGTTCAATCCCTGACGCTCGATTTAAGCGGGGCGGGATCGGTCAACGCCGACGGCACGGCGCAGACAATCGCACTGGACATCAGCGGGCTGGGAAGTTTCAACGGCGGGGCGTTGGATGCGCAAAACGCGACCGTGGATATCAGCGGCCTGGGCAGCGCCACCGTATGGGTCAAGCTCCATCTGACGGCCAATATCAGCGGGACGGGTTCGGTGAGTTATTACGGCTCCCCGCAGGTGAACAAGGACGTCAGCGGACTGGGCAGCGTCCGCAAATTGGGAGACAAATGAGCGTTCCTGCTCCCAGCCGCAATTCTTCGGGGAAAAGTCGAAACCATGAGCGTGGGAATATTCCTCGATAAAGAACATCGTCCCACCGAAAAGGAAATCGAGCGCGCCCTGGGGAAGAGGTACGGCCTGTACCAGGCGCTGATCGATTTCATGAAGCGGAGTTACCAGCTGGATGGGGAACTATCGTACGGCGGGAAGAATTACGGATGGAATTTATGGTTTCGAAGGAGCGGGAAAACACTGCTTAATCTATTCACTAAGGATGGGTTTTGCATTGCCCAGGTTGTCCTTGGGAAGGAACAGATCGAAAAAGCCAAGGTATTGAAATTGGGGAAGCGTGTGGCGGAAGTGTTTTCGAAGGCGTCGCAATTCCACGACGGGCGCTGGCTGTACGCGCCCGTCAAAACCGTGAAGGACGCAAAGGATATTCAGGAACTGGTCGCGCTGAAGCGGAAACCGTCGCCGGGATGAAATACACCGCCAAAGTTCTGCTGCAACACCGAAGGCATCGGAAAGCCAGGGTGGGGAATGCTTGAGGGAGCCGCGGCAACGTATAATTGCCGGATAAGGATACCCGAAAAAAATGTCAGACGCCGAGAAAACCCCGTCAATCTACCCGTGCGTTTTTCCGGTCAAAATCGTCGGCGAATGCTGCGACGAATTCGAATCCTCCGTTCTATCGGTGATGAAACACTATGTAGTGGATTTAAATAACGAACAAATCGGCAGAAAGTCGAGTCGGGGTGGAAAATATCTGTCATTGACGATCAATATTATTGCAAAAGACCGGGAATATATCGAGAAACTGTACAAGGAATTAAATGCCTTGGATAAAGTGATAACGGTGATTTAATTTATAAAAACCGGTAAATGTTTTTTCCCGGCCAAATGTTCTCGGGACAAACAAACGGCGGCTTTGTTCATCCAGAACAGCTAATAAAAACAGGGAGGGAATTTAAAAGCTGGCCGTGGTAGGTGGTAAACCCATGCCGGGTGAAAATTAACCGATTAGGTCCGATTTCGTCGAAGGAGTTGTGGACCACCGGTCAATCGAGGCTGAAAAAGAGCCGGAAAGTCCGTTTGTGCACAATTAATGGTGAAGAAGTCGGTACGGGAAAGATTAAATGTGGGTGCTTTTAGTTGGGGGCTAACAGTGTAGAATATTGGTATGATTGGTCTATCCGGCGGAGCGGGTGTATGCACCCTCCAGCCGATGAATGGAACGATGATGAACAAGAGCAAGGTTGTTTTCGGCGGGGATGCATCATGAGCGAACTGGTGTTGTTTCGATGTCAAGCGTGTAAAAAAGAGTCGGTATATCTGTGCGAGGACCTGGAAGAGCCGTGCTATTTGCAGCATTGTACCTACGAAGCCATCGAAGTATGGTGCCCCGTTTGCAAATGCGGATTTACGTTCTCACTGACCAACGGCGAACACCCCTCCAATTGGACCTGTCCGGATTGCAGGAACAATTACCAGCTTCCGATCGATTTGTACACGAATCCGATGCCGCTCCTGGATCCATCCTTCATCGAGAAATTCCGCGATAATTACAAATTACGGGAAAGCGAGTAAGCTGAATCCTCCTTATTATTATCGTTGGTAAATCGTGAAACCCGTCAATGCTTAACCGCTTAATTCTTGATACGTTTATTCCAAATTGTCCAAAATCAACAGGTTGCGCGGACAAGACTGTTTTTGGTTGCCTCACTCAACTATATCTATTTCCACATCTCCGTTAAACCAGACAATCGTTGGGTAAATCCCGGAGTCATCAGCCGATGGATCACGATATAATGCGCCGAAGGAAGACGAATTTTCGGCCAAAGATTTTTCCCGCGGATCGTCTCAAGGAGTCGACGATGCCCGATGTGGAACTCTCCGCGGAAGCGGAACGGCTTTTAAAGGATTTGCAGCAGGGCGGGCTGGCGTTCAACCGCAAGGAAGCGGTGGAAAAAATTGCGAAATTATCCGTTAGCAATGAGGCGTTGGTGACCGCATTGATCCAGGCGCGCGAGTTCGACGACAACGAAGCGGTGCGTACTGCGGCAGCGGAAGCGCTACAGGCTCCGGCGCATAGAACGATCCTGGATAATGCCCCCGGCCTCGAGCAACGGGCAAGCGTGGCGCCGAAGAAGAAGGTTAATTATTCCCTGTTGGGAATCCTATCCTATGCGATCGCTATGGTCTCTATTTTTCTCGTGTACCTCGATCTATTCATCGTCGATCCGAAAATTTCCGGCATGGCGAATCCGTTCGGCCTGGGGGTTGGACCGGCGATCGTCAACGGCGCCATCCTGCTGGCCGGTTCATTCCTTCTGCCGCTGGCGGGTTTGATCATGGGGATGATCGCGCTGCGGTCATACGAGCGAAAAAATATCTTCGGCGTGATCGGCCTGGTGGGAAATGCCTTGATCCTGGTGGCGACTGCTTATTCGGTAATGTCCAGATAATAAATTCCCGCCGGAGTGGATCGGCGGAAGGCGGAAGGCGGGGGTTCCAGCCCACCGAACGCCGCGGAGGACCGATGAAAGAAAATGAATTCACGTCCTGGCTGATCGGCGCAGAAACGCCATCCATCCGCTACGCCACGTTGAGGGATCTACTAAATTTATCCGAATCCAACCGGCGCGTCATCGCCGCCCGGCGGGATATCCTGCGGCAGGGTCCTGCCCCTGCGATTCTTTCCCGACAGACCGCGGCGGGAAACTGGAAGAACGAACGCAGCTATTACACGCCGAAGTATTTCAGCACGCATTGGCGCATGTTGCTGCTGGAAGAGCTGCGCGCAGACGGAAGCGATCCGCGCTACCGCCAGGGAATGCGGTTTATGCTCGAGACCACGGCGGAAGAACTCGACCGCCGGCTGCAGGAGAACAACTTCGGATCGTCCTGCTTCTGGGGCAATCTCCTCCGGTATTCGCTGCGCGCGGAGCGGGCGGGCGAACCGAAAGTGGAAAACCTCGTCCGCCTGCTTGTGGGATCGATCCAAAGTGAAAATTGCCGTTGTACGCATAACTACGGCAAACCCTGCGCGTGGGGCGTCGTGCGGTCCCTCTACGGTCTTGCGGCGATTCCCGCGCCGCGCCGTTCGCGCGAGGTTCGATCGGCCATCGCCCATGGGATCGACTTCCTCACCGAAGACGGCCGGCTGCTACGGGCCGGTTATCCCACGCCGGGGAACCGTCCTCCCAATCCGCTGTGGTTCAAGCTGAATTTCCCGCTCTTCTACCAGGCCGATCTTTTATTCACTCTGCGCGTGCTGGGGGAACTGGATGCGCTTCACCGCCCCGGCGTGCAGCCGGCTTTGGATTGGTTGGAAGGATTGCGCGGCCGGAACGGACGGTGGCGCGGGCGAAGTCCATTTCGACAACGGACCTGGAAGCAGCTGGGCGGGCGGGAAGAAACAGAGCGCTGGATTTCGCTGCAGTCCGCAACGATCCTGCGCCGGGCGGGGCGGCCTGCCGCAACCGGGCCGGCGGCTTGACGGAATCTTCAGCGGAAGAAGAATCCAGTCCGTCGCCGGAAGGTAAATAATCGATGAGAATCGGAAACGGTATTTCGCATCTGTGAAAAATATTTCCATCACTCAAGAACGGCCCGATACGGCCGACGCCGCCGCGTTGGTGGTCGAACTGGATGCTTATCTAATTCCCCTCTATCCCCCCGCCAGCCATCACGGATTAAACGTCGACCAATTGGTCAAGGGGAAGGTGGCCTTCTTTGTACTGCGATGCGGCGGCGTGCCCGCCGGTTGCGGCGGGTTGCAATTTTACGACGGCGAATACTCGGAACTCAAGCGCTTATATATCCGCCCGGCGCACCGCGGGAACGGGTTGGGAAAAATCCTGCTCCGGCATCTGGAAGCGTATTCCCGGGCGCAGAAGATCCCCGTAGTCCGGCTCGAAACCGGAATCCTCCAACACGAAGCGATTTCCCTTTATGAAAAATCCGGATACCGGCGGATACCTCCTTTTGGGCCGTACACGGAAGATCCGCTGAGTATCTTCTATGAAAAGCGCCTCGCGTGAGAAGAATTGGAGGAGGGACTCGAAAGGCTGCAACCGGGATCGCCGATGATTTGAAGCCGGGATCTGCGGTATTTTGCAGCCGGGATTGGTGGTTCTTTGTGGCCGGGATCGGCGATCCCGGCTACAATTATTTGGTGGATGGGTTTGAGTCGAAGCGAAACGAGAAGAGGGATGATGACCGGAGAAACGGAGCTGAAAAAGTTGATCGCCAAAATGCATCCCGTCCTTGGCGAGTTCCCCTATGTTTTTTGCACGTTGAAACTGGAGGATACGAACCGGCTGCCGTTTGCACCGTTTGGGATCTTCCGCGAACCGGAAGGCATTACACTGATCGCCACCGAGCGGCAGGCGCGGGATTCGAATTTACCGTTTGAATCAACCTGGGCCTGCATCACCCTGACGGTCCATTCCTCGCTTCTCGCCGTCGGTTTCCTGGCCGCGGTCCTTGACCGGCTGGCGCACGCGGGTATCAGCGTGAATCCCGTTTCAGCGTATTATCATGACCATCTTTTCGTCCCCTGGGAAAGCCGGCGAAAGGCGATGGACGCGCTGGAAGAATTGAGCCATACTCGTGGCGTGAAATCGCCGCACCGAAAAAAAAGATAATTTTTTCTCGGTATGCAGATTCCACCGAGGAGGAAGCCGATGGGGTCGTTCTCGCAGGAGGATCAAATCCTCGTCTGGCAGGAAAATCAACAAACCGTCTGGCTGCAGCCCTGGGGTGTCGATGGGCTGCGGGTGCAAGCCACCCTGGCCGGCAAGCGGCTCTCCCTCCCGCAAGCGTTGCTCGAACCCGCCGCAAGGACAAAGGGCACGATCGAACGTGGACAAGAGATGGCCGTCCTTCGTAATGGATCGATCTGCGCAAAAATCTCTCGCGGGCGGAAGGTTTATCTTCCGGCGGGAACGGAATGGACGGACGCGGAAAAAGGAACGCCGCATCCGGGAGGAGAATGGCGCAGTGGCGAGGCGCCCCTGGAGCGGGTGCCGGTCTTCCTCAAGAAGGGGAGCGGTCTGGAGAAAATCTTCCGGCCCGGGGAGTAAATGTCGATCGGCGATTGGGAGCGATTCGTTCGCTGTCCTAAGGGAAAGGAGTGACCATGGAGGTTTTTGACGTCGTCCGCACGGTATTGGCTGTACGCAGCTTTCAGGATAGACCGATTCCAAAGGAGACCGTTCAGCGGATTGTTGAAGCCGCGCGGTTGACGGGCAGCAGCAAGAATGCCCAGCCCTGGCACTTCATCGTGGTGGAGAACCGCGACACGCTTCGCCAGCTGGGCGGAATGCTGCGCACCGGGCCGTACGTCGCCCAGGCGCCGCTGGCTGTGGTCGTGGCAATCGACAGGACCGTCTACGCGGTATCCGACGCCAGCCGCGCGGTCCAATCGATGATCCTGACCGCATGGTCGGAAGGGGTCGGCTCGAATTGGGTTGGGTTTATGAAAATCGACGAGCTGAAGCCGCTGCTGAATATCCCGAAGGCGATGGACGTGATCGCCGTAGTCCCGTTTGGCTATCCACTCCGGACACTCGGCCGGGGCAAGAAGCAGCGCAAGCCGGCTTCCGAGGTGATCCACCGTGAAAAATTCGGCGAACCGTTTGCCTGACATCCGGGTTCGGACCCAATCTTTCCGTCCAAAAAGGAATCCACAAATGAATCCCGCGATCAAATTTTCTTTTCTCTTTTCCGTGACCATACTGCTGGCTTCCTGCAGCAGCGCGGCCGCAAACACGCCGACCGTTTCGGTCGCACCGACAACCGCGCCCACGGAAACCGCGACCACCGCATCGCCTTCCGGGATCACCCTGACGTACGGCGACAACGCCCAGGTGGAACTGGTCATCCCGACGGGCCGCCACGTCTACATCGATATTTGGAATACGAGCTTTTTAACCAAGCAACCTTCGGCCGACGATGTTCTCCTGACAACCCACATGCACCCCGACCACTACGACAGCGCTTTCGCCGGATCTTTCCCGGGCCAAAAAATCATCATGGCGATGGGGGATGTCCGATTGCCGGATGTTAAGGTAACCACGATTGCATCCGCGCACCTGCCCACCGATCCGATCAGCGCGGATGCGGCGACCGATTATATTTTCGTGATCGAAACGGGCGGCCTGCGCATCGTGCATTTCGGCGACATCGGCCAGGAGAAGCTGACCGACGAACAGCTCGCGACGATCGGCAAGGTCGATCTGGCCGTCACCCAATTCAGCAACAGCTTCAGCGATATGAATGCCGCCAATCGCAAGGGGTTCAACCTGATGGACCAGGTGAAGCCGCGGCTAATCATCCCGACCCATTCCGATAAAAGCACAATTGAAATCGCGATCGGGCTTTGGACCGGGTACTATTCCGAGTCGCGGACGGTCGCGATTGCCCCGGAGAGGCTGACCGAGGCGACGGCAATTCTCATCCTGGGCGATCCGGGATTGGTCTCGGCCTATGCGAAAATATACAACCTGAAGGTCTGGAGCTAAACAAGCGGGCCGATCGTAGCTGGTGGTTGAAGAAGGTTGGCTGGGACATGTCGCCTTCTCAGGCGGATATTTTTAACACCGTCCGGAAAATGGAATTATCGGACTGCGTCGTCATCCTCCATTCCTCGCTGAAATCTTTCGGCTATGTGGAGGGAGGGGCGGACGCGATCATCGATTCCTTCCGGAATGCGGGTTGTACGCTGATCGTCCCCACTTTTACCTACGATTGCCAATTGCACCCGCCGCCCGACCGGATGATCCTACGCAATGGAATGGACTCGACTTATATCGCCGAACGGGACAAGGCTCATGCGTATGACCCGAACGAAAATAGGATCTCCCGCGATATGGGGGCAATCCCGGCGGATCCTCCGCCGTCCGGAACGGATTCGCGGCGGGCATCCCCTGAATTCGTTCGCGGGGGTCGGACCGCGGGCTTCCGAATTGATCGGATCTCAGGAGCCCTTGAACGTCTTCGGGCCGATGAAACAAATCTATCTTGATCTTTCAGCGCGGATCGTTCTGGCCGGCGTTGGATTGACCAAAGCCACGACGGTGCATTTTGCGGAAGAACGCTCCGGCCGGCGGCTGTTCCGCCGGTGGGCGAAAATGTCCGACGGAACGGAAATCGAGGTGGAAGAAGGCGGCTGTTCCGAGGGATTCGAAAATCTGGCGCCCTATGTGAAAGCCGCTGAAAAGCAGACCAAGGCGGGAGAGAGCCTCGGGCGGATTTTTTCCTTTCGAGAGTTTCTCGATGCAATCGTCCGGGTACTTCTCCAAAATCCGTCCATTACGCATTGTGAGGACGGAAATTGCGCCCGGTGCAACGACGCGGTCCGGAGCGGACCGCCGCTTTGAAACCCAAGGAGAAATGGGGGGAGAAAGAGGAATAGCAGCAGAGTGAGTTGGGGTATTTCCGCATCGGGTAGAATCTCCCCGTGCGATCCGCGAGTTTTTTAAAGAAGATGAATCCAATCCTATGGAGGCGCATTCATGGACAGAGCGGAAATTGCGGTTGACACGATGCGGAGCGGGTTTAACTGCGCCCAATCAATGGTCAAGGCGTATGCCGCGGAATTGAATGCGGACGAGGCCGCGGTGGTGAGAATGGTGGCTCCTTTCGGGGGCGGGATGGGCCGTAACGGCTACGTCTGCGGCGCGGTTTCCGGCGCGGTGATGGTGATCGGCGCCCGGTTCGGCAACGCCGATGCGGCCGATACCGCCGCGCGGGACCGGGCGTATGCGGCGGTGAGCAAGCTTCTGGAAAAATTCCGGGCAGAGCATCACACGGTGCTCTGTCGGGAATTGATTTCTTTTGAAATAAACAACCCCGAGGGATATCAACGCGCCCGGGAGGCGGGAGTATTCCAGAACCGGTGTCCGCTGTTCCTGCGCTCGGTTGGAAAGATATTGGATGAGATTCTATCTTCGGCCGATTAACAATTATTGAAAAGAGGTAGAATTTTGCGCGAGCGAACCCGACCCTCCTCGGTCCCCCCATTTTCCAAAACAAAATGGGGTGATGAAAGGGGGATAGACGATGATTCCATTTATTTATCCATTCCCTTCGGGTAGAATGGGCCCTCCGGAGAGCATCCCCCGGGGGTAAAAGAATTCTCCGATATTTTATTTGGAAGGCATTTGAAAATAAATGATCGAACAATCTCCCACCCCAGGTTTTCGATTCGTCCCGCGCACCGGCGTGATCTACGTCATGCACGAGGCGATGCAACTCGGCTTCTCCTATGACGGCCCGGAATGGGCCAACCTCGGACAGGGTTCGCCGGAGACCGGCGAGATTCCGGGCGCGCCGCCGCGGATCGAGACCATTACCATTCCCGCGCCGAATAGGCAGTATTCGCCCATCGAAGGCAACAGCGCGCTGCGCCAGGCGGTCGCCGATTACTACAACGACCGCTACCGGCGCGGCAAGGCTTCGCAATACACCGCGGAGAACGTCAGCATCGCCAGCGGCGGCCGGATGGCGCTCACCCGTCTGGCGGCGGCGCTCGGAAACATCAACATGGGGCATTTCATCCCCGATTACACGGCGTATGAGGAGTTGCTCGGAATCTTCAAGGCCTTCAGCGCCATCCCCATCTTGCTGGAGGCCGGCTGCGGGTATCAGGTCTCCACCGCCGATCTGGAGAAGGAAATCCTGGGGCGGGGACTCAGCGCGCTGTTGATCAGCAACCCGTGCAATCCCACCGGTCAGGTGGTCGAGGGGGAGGAGCTGGAAGCCTGGTGCCGGATGGCCCGCAACACGCGCTGCTCCCTGATACTGGACGAGTTTTATTCGCACTATCTCTACCGCGGCGAACTGGGGCGGACGGTTTCCGCCGCCGAGTACGTGGAGGACGTGGATAGCGATCCGGTGATCGTCGTTGACGGCCTGACCAAGAATTGGCGCTACCCCGGTTGGCGCATCAGCTGGACTCTCGCACCGCGCGATGTGATCGAGGCCATCGCCAGCGCTGGCTCGTTCCTCGACGGCGGCGCCAACCATCCCTTCCAGACAGCCGCCCTGGACCTCCTCAAGCCGGAACACGCACGCCAAGAGACGCTGGCCATCCAAAAACATTTCCGCGCCAAACGCCGATATACCCTGGACCGGCTGCAAGGGATGGGCATCCGCGTGGAAGCCGAACCGGCCGGGACGTTTTATGTGTGGGCCAATTTGGAAGGACTTCCCGTCCCGCTCAACGATGGGATGAATTTATTCAAGGAGGGGTTGAAGGAAAACGTGATCACGATCCCGGGCATTTTCTTCGACGTCAACCCCGCCAAACGGCGATTCCACGCGCGCTTTGAACACTACTCCCGCGTCAGTTTCGGGCCGGAGATGGAGAAGTTGGAACGCGGGCTGGATGCGCTGGAGCGGGTAATCGCAAAGTATTAATGCTGGAAGGCCGAACTCCAGCAGGGTGTGTAAAGAGCCAGCCTTTGTCATTGCGAGGAGCGAAGCGACGAAGCAATCTGGTCTTTCTGACACGAAAACCAGATTGCTTCGCTCCCTTCGGTCGCTCGCAATGACATCATTCTTTTTTCGCACCTTGCATGGTATCCCGGAGTTCGCGCCCGTGGTCGAAAGGATGCGTGGATGAAGACTTTCGACGTTTTGGAAATAACCGGTTCTCGAGGCTTGCCGATTCCCAATACGATGGTTCGGACCGGCGCCGGCGCCGGGCGTCTGGCGGTAATTTATCCCGGGCTGCGCTATAACACCAGCATGCCCGGTTGTTATTATCCCGCGTTGGTGATGTTGTTCAAAGGGGCGGATGTCCTGAACGTCGAATATGAATATACCAACCCGGAGTTCCAGGCGTTGCCGGACGGGGAACAATCCCGCTGGATCGCGGCCGATGCTTCCGCGGCGGTCCGCGCCGCCCTGTCGGTCGGGAAGTATGAAAAGATTACGCTGATTGGAAAATCCCTCGGCACCATCGCGCTGGGGCATCTGCTCGCCGCGGAACCGGCGCTGAAGGAGGCTGATTTTATCTGGCTGACGCCGGTCCTTCGGGACCCGCAAATCCGCCAAGCCATGATGACCCGCCGGCATCACGGGCTCTTTGTGATCGGGACAGCGGATGGATACTTTGATGAATCCCTGCTGGCCGAAGTCCTGCAAGCCACCGGCGGGGAAAGCCTGGTGCTGCCGGGGGTGGATCACGGGCTGGAGATTCCGGGCGACGTTCCGGGATCGATCCGGGCGATGGAGACGATCGTCCGCAAGATCGATCAATTTGTCGTTTGAGCGGGGGATTAATCGTTGTATGATTAAGCCGGCCGCAAAGCGAGCGAGACCTTCCCGCTCGGAAAAGTTGGGCGGTTGGGGGAGCCGAAAACGACTGCCCATGCGAAGCGATTTAGCGAGGAGGCGTGATGAACGATTTTCCGGAGTTTATGAAGAATCCCATAAATAGGGTGCATGCGACGTCGGAATATATCGCCGGGCTGGAAGGCTACGTTTACGACGGCGCGGACGGCAGCCAGATCGCCTTCTGGACCTGCCGCGACGGCGGGGTGGCCGCGGAACATACGCATCCTTTCGACGAATATATGGTCGTGGTGCAGGGGCAATACACGCTGTGCATGGGGAGCAAACGTTTCCCACTCCGCCCGGGCGACGAGTTCCTGGTTCCCAAGGGCGTGCCGCATTTCGGAGACCGGATCCCCGGGACGCGAACCATCCATGCCTTCGGCGGGAAACGGGCGCAGCGTGATTCCGAGGTCAAGAGCTAAAGCCTATGCCGCTAACCTTTGATTTCACTTTAGAAGAATGTAAAACGTATCTGGGATCCAACCCGCGTCCCGCCGATTTTGACAAGTTTTGGGACCGGTCGCTGGCGGAAATGCGGTCGCTCGATCCGCAGGTGGAACTGAAGCCCGCGGAATTCCTCGCCCGCGGAGCCGAATGCTTTCATCTGTATTTCACCGGCGTGGGCGGAGCGCGCATCCACGCAAAATTCCTGCGGCCCGAAAACGCGAAGGGTCCGCATCCCGCCGTGCTGATCTTTCACGGCTACACCGTGGACTCGGGCGATTGGTCCGACAAGCTGGGTTTTGTCTCGCAGGGATTTTCCGTGGCTGCATTGGACGTCCGCGGCCAGGGAGGCCCTTCGGAAGACCGCAGTATCGTGAGCGGCAACACCGTCCATGGGCACATCATCCGCGGTCTGGACGACGCGCTGCGGGGCCATCCGGAGAAGCTGCTCTTCCGCCAGATCTTCCTCGACACGGCGGAGCTCGCGAAAATTGTCATGGAGATGCCGGACGTGGATCCCACGCGCGTGGGCGCCACCGGTTGGAGCCAGGGCGGCGGCTTGACGGTGGCTTGCGCCGCGCTCGAGCCGCGCATCAAACGGGCGGCGCCGGTGTATCCCTTCCTGAGCGATTACCTGCGGGTGTGGGATATGGACGAGGCCAAGGACGCGTACCTGGAAATCAGGGATTACTTCCGACACTCGAATCCACGGCATGAGGACGAGACAAAGGTGTTTGAAACGCTCGGTTACATCGACATCCAGCACCTGGCTCCGCGCATCCGCGCTGAGGTGTTATGGAGCATCGGGCTGATGGACACGATCTGCCCGCCCTCCAGCCAGTTCGCCGCCTATAATAAAATCACCTCCCCCAAGCGGATGGACATTTATCCGGATTTCGTCCACGAACATATCAACGGCGCCAACGACAGGATTTTTTCCTTTTTAACGGGGATGTAACGGGCGGTTTTTTTCCTGCGATATAATGTCCCCTAAAACCGTGATAATTTTCCTGTAGCCGCGATCGCCGATCGCGGCTACACCTCGAACAAAGCGGTCGCGGCTGCAATCGAACCGATAAACGGAGAATAAATGCCAACGAAAAAAGTATTGGTCACCGGAGCCGGCGGGTTTATCGGCCATCATCTGGTGAAGCGGCTTAAAAAAGAAGGCTACTGGGTCCGCGGTGTGGATCTGAAGTATCCGGAATACGAGCCTTCCGCGGCGGACGAATTCGAGATCCTGGATTTGCGCCGATGGGATAACTGCCTGCAGGCCACGCGCGGGATCGAGGAGATGTACGGCCTCGCCGCCGACATGGGCGGGATGGGGTTCATCTCCAAGTTCCACGCCCAGATCCTGCACAATAACATCCTCATCAACACACACTCGCTCGAGGCGGCGCGCATCAACGGCATCCAGCGCTACCTGTTCAGCTCCTCGGCTTGCATCTACCCCGAATTCAAGCAAACCGACGTGCACTCGCCCGCGCTGAAGGAAGAAGACGCCTATCCCGCCCAGCCGCAGGACGCCTACGGCTGGGAGAAGCTCGTCACCGAGCGGCTCTGTTTTCACTACCGCGAACAGTTCGGAATACAAACCCACGTCGTCCGGTTCCATAATATGTTCGGGCCCCTGGGCAAATGGGAAGGCGGCAGGGAGAAGGCGCCCGCGGCGCTCTCGCGCAAGGTGGCGGTGGCCAAACTCAAAGGCGAAAAGTCCATCGAGATCTGGGGCGACGGCGAACAGACCCGCACCTTCTGCTATGTCGACGATTGCGTCGAGGGAGTCCGCCAGCTGATGGACTCGGATTTCACCGGTCCGGTCAACCTTGGGCAGGACCGGTTGGTGAGCATAAACCAATTGGCGGACATGATCATGCAAATAGCCGGAGTGAAACTCGAGAAGAAGCATGTGCCCGGCGCGCTGGGAGTGCGCGGACGGAATTCCGACAACACCCTGGTGCGCAAGATGCTCGGATGGGAACCGAAGGTATCGCTTGAAGAAGGGTTGGGTCGCACGTATACCTGGATCGAAGGGTTGGTGAAGGCGAGATTGGCCGAGGGCAAGGCGATCGACTTGTGATATACTGCGCGCGACCGATCCGGTAAAGACGGCCGGATCGATGAAAGGGGGATGGTATGAAGCGAGGGGGAGGATATTTTCTATCGGCGCTGTTTTTTTGTTTGCTGCTGAGCGCCTTTACTGCTTCGATACGAACTCTGCCACAGGAATCCGAGACGGAATCGGCAACACCGACCGTTTCGGATTTTTTCTTGCCCACTCCCGCCGAAACGGAAACCGAAACTCCGCCGGAATCCTGGACTCCGACCGATACGGTGTCGGCGACGCTGACGGAAACTGAAACTCCACCGGAGATCTGGACTCCGACTGATACGCTGTGGGCGATGTTGACGGAAACCGAAACCCCGACGGAGACGATCGAAACCACGCTTACGGAAACCTTCACCGAGACGTTTTTATCAATGCCTACGATCACCCCTTCCGAATCGCCGACCGAAACACCGACGGAAACCATGACGGCGACGAATACTCCGACAGCTCCGGCCGCTCCGCCGTGGGTGGTGATCAGCGAAGTGGCTTGGGCAGGCACGGCCGCTTCTTCTTCCGACGAGTGGATCGAACTTTGGAATCCGGGCGCGGCCGACGTGGACCTGACCGGCTGGGTGCTTACCGACGGGGGAGATATCCACGCCGACCTGGGAGGAACCATCGGCGCCGGCGGGTTCTACCTCCTGGAGCGCAGCGACGATACCACCGTCAGCGACATACCGGCCGACCGGATATACACGGGGGCGCTTTCGAATTCCGGTGAGTCGCTCTTCCTGTATGATCCGACGGGGAAGATTGCGGATTCCGCAAACGGCGACGGCGGACCGTGGCCGGCAGGGCAAGCGGCATCGGCTGCGGCGATGGAACGCACGGGCGAGGGTCCCGCTTCGGATTCTTCGTGGTGCACCAACGACGGCGTGCACCGAAGCGGATTGGACGCAGGCGGCAATCCGATCCACGGAACTCCCCGCAAATCCTTCTCCGGTTTTTGCGCCGTCCCGACTCCCAGCCGGACTCCGGACCGCACTTTCACATCCACACCGACACTCACCGGCACCGGAACCGCCACGGAGACGGGCACGCCGACAATTCCGCCAACTGCCGCACCCTACGATCCCCAAAGTGTGATCATCAGCGAGGTGGCCTGGGCGGGCACGGCCGCTTCTTCCTCCGACGAATGGATCGAACTTTGGAACACCCTCCCCGCGCCGATTGACCTTTCCGGTTGGATACTGACCGACGGCGGCGACATTCATATCGCGCTCGGCGGGGTGATCGAGCCGGGTGGATTTTTTCTCCTGGAGCGCACCGACGACGGCACGGTGAGCGATATTGCGGCGGACCAGATCTACACCGGCGGCCTTTCCAACGGCGGAGAAATTCTCCGGCTTTTGGATCCGTCCGGCCGCATGATCGACACGGCCAATGGCGACGGCGGACCCTGGCCCGCTGGTTCCTCCGCGCCCGTCCCCCTCAGCATGGAACGCGTATCGGGCGGCGCGGAATCCGACTCCTCCTGGTGCTCGAGCGACGGGCGTCACCGGAACGGCGCGGATGCAGCGGGGAATCCGATCAACGGCACGCCGCGATCCGCCTTCTCAGGCCATTGCGGGGAAGTTACCCCGACCCGCACTCCGACGACGACTCCCACCCCCACGACCACACTCATTTCCTATCCGTCGTATTCCGTAGTTATTAATGAAGTGGCCTGGGCCGGCACGGCGGCTTCAGCCGACGATGAGTGGATCGAACTTTGGAATCCGGGTTCGGAATCGATTCCTCTGGACGGTTGGGTGCTCACCGATGGAAACGACATCGAGATCCGGTTGGAAGGATCCATGGGACCGGGGGGATATTCTCTTCTCGAGCGCGGCGGCGATGAGTCGGTGAGCGATCTTCCCGCAAGTCAGATCTATACCGGAACGCTATCGAATTCTGGGGAGGAGCTGCGCCTCTTGGATCCGGCTGGGAACGTCATCGACAGCGCGGGCGGCGGACGCTGGCCGGCGGGTGCCGCGTCTCCGGTGTACGCCAGCATGGAGCGAGCAATCATCGACCCGCCCGCCTGGATGACCAATACCGGTTGGGTCATGTGCGGCCGCGATGCGCGCGGCGACCCGATCCGCGGCACACCGGGACGGGCCAACAGCGCGCTGTTCCCAACCCCGACGGCCACCCGAATCCCAAAGGGAGTCCTGATCAACGAGTTTGTTCCCAAGCCCGGCAGCGATTGGAACCACGATGGGAGCGTAGATTATAACGACGAGTTCATCGAACTGCTCAACACCAATTCCATTCCGATCGATTTGGGAGGATGGATGCTCGACGACGCGCTGGGCGGGGGAAGCCGGCGGTTCACGATCCATCCCGGAACGATGATCGAACCGAAAGGTATGCTGGTTTTCTTCCGCAGCCAAACCCGGATCGCGCTCAACGACGAGGGCGACGGGGTGTGGCTCCTCGCTCCGGACGGCCGCGCGGTGGATGGAATGCTGTATACCCGCACGCGCTGGCCCGACAGCGGATGGGACCGCTTCCCGGATGGGGAAGGCAAACTGCGTCTCGGCTTCCCGCCGACGCCGGGAGAACCGAACCGCCTGCCGCCCGACTTGCTGAATCCGAAACCCGCGCCGCATGTTGTGATCGCGGAGGGGTGGCGCAAGGTGGATTGCGATTCCAGCGGCGCGCCGGTCGCCGTCAGCGCCGGATTTCTCACCACGGGCGGGGAAGAGTCGACATGGATGGCGGAATCCTACGGATGGTTCACTTGGCGGAACGGAGAATGCTTCGCCTGGACGGCGCCCCGCCTCTTCGGAAGGTCGGCGGATCCTTTGAAGATTCCCGAGGTCGGATCCTCCGACAGGGGGCTGGGATGGTGGTGGGAAGCCTGGTATTTACAATAGCAAATGGACGTCCGGGCGGAGATTCATGACATTCTGCGGGGAGATAAGGACAAACCGCGCTGGCGCTTTTGCCGATATATGAATAAAATAGGGACGATTCGCCGGTTTTCCCCGGGGCCGTCGGGGCCGATGGAACTTTGTGAGAGAGGAAGTTATCGTATGGCGGATTTGCTGGTTGTGGAAGACGATGCCGACACCCTGAAACTGGTGACGCTCATTCTGAGCCGCGCCGGCTACCAGGTGCTGCCTGTCGAGCGGGGGGCGGAAGCGCTCGTACAAATCGCCAAGAAGCGCCCGGACGCCATCCTGCTGGATATCATGCTTCCGGATATGGATGGCTTTACCGTCGCCCAGAGGTTAAAGACCACGATGCCGGATCCTCCGCCGATTCTGTTTTTCTCCGCGCGCGGTTCGCCTGAGGATCAGGTGACCAGCCGAATCCTCGGCGACGGATTCCTGATGAAACCGGTCCGGCTGAGCACGCTACTGCAAGCAGTGCGCAAGGTGTTGGAAGCGAACGAGAAAAAAGCGGAACCGCCAAAAAAAGAGTAACGGCGATCCATGCAAACGCATCGGTAAAAAAAGTAGCCGCGATCGCCGATCGCGGCTACAATATTTTTTCGATCACGGCTGCAGTAATTCGATACCGTTATTTCGCGTAATCCACCGCCCGGGTTTCCCGGATGACGGTCACCTTAATCTGCCCCGGATATTGCAATCCTTCCTCGACTTTGCGGGCCACGTCGCGCGCCAGGCGCACCGATGCCAGGTCGTCCAAATTCTCCGGCCGGACGATGATGCGCACTTCGCGGCCGGCCTGCAGCGCGTACGCCTCTTCCACCCCCTCGAAGGAAAGGGCGATCTCTTCCAGCGTGCGGATGCGCTTGACGTACTGCTCGAGGTTCTCGCGCCGGGCGCCGGGCCGCGCACCGGAAATCGCGTCGGCCGCCTCGACGATCACCGCTTCGACGCTTTCCTGCTCTGATTCGTGGTGATGCGCGGCGATGATGTTGACGATCTTCTCCGGCACCCCGTAACGCTTGACGAAATCCGCGCCAATCGCCGCGTGCGTGCCTTCCACCTCGTGGTCCATCGCTTTGCCCAGATCGTGGAGCAATCCGCCGGCCTTGGCCGCCGCCACGTCGGCGCCAAGCTCCGCGGCGATCACGCCCGCGAGCAGCGCAGTTTCGATCGCGTGGGAAAGCTGTTCCTGACCGTAGGAGGTGCGGAACTTGAGGGTGCCGAGCTTCTTGAGAATTTCCGGATGCAGCCCCGGGACGCCGGTTTCAAAGGACGCCCGCTCGCCTTCCTCCATGACAACCTTGTCCACTTCCTTCCGGGAATCTTCGAGCACCTTTTCGATGTGCGCCGGATGGATGCGCCCGTCGAGAATGAGCTTGGCCAGCGAGCGGCGGGCCACCTCGCGGCGGATCGGATCGAAGGAGGAGATCGTCACCGCCTCGGGCGTGTCGTCGACGATCACGTCCACGCCGGCCGCCTGCTCGAACGCGCGGATGTTCCGGCCGTTGCGGCCGATGATCCGGCCTTTCATCTCCTCACTGGGCAGCGGGACAACCGACACTGCCACCTCCGAGACGTGATCCGAGGCTACGCGCTGGATGGCGTCGGCCACCAGCTCGCGGGCGCGGCGTTCGCCTTCCTGGCGCGCCTCGTCCTCGATCTGGCGGATCGTGCGAGCCATATCCGCGCGCGATTCTTTTTCCACGTCCGCCAGCAGGACGCCGCGCGCTTCCTCCACGGTCATGCCGGCCACTTTCTGCAGTTCCGCCAGCCGTTCGGCGTGCACTTTTTCCAATTCACCGGTGCGCCGGTCCAGCGCGCTCTGGCGTTTGTTGAGCATCTGTTCGCGTTGTTCCTGACGCTCCATGCGCCGGTCCACTTCCGTGCGCCGGCGGTTCAGCCGCTCCTCTTCGTTGGCCAGGTCCGCCCTGCGCCGGCGATTTTCCTCTTCCGCGCCGTCGCGCACCTTCAGCGCGGAGTCCTTGGCCTGCACTTCGATCTGGCGCGCGTGAGCTTCCGCGGCGGCTCTCATCTGCTCGATTGTGGTTTTCTCCGCGGTCATCCGCTGGGCCGCCATCATGTGGCGGACGGCGAATCCAAGAATTACTCCAAGCACAATGCCCGCGGCAACAAACACTATCGTAAGGACCAAAGAGATATCACCCATTGCTTAACCTCCTCGATATATCGTTTAAGCTTCACCCTCGTGCCGGGCCGGATCGGCCGTGTCCTGCCATACCGTCCGGGCCGTCTCCCGCGAGAGGTCAAAATCAAATCCGCGCGACGCCAAAAAAGCCGTCATCTTATTTTCGAAGGTTTGCCGGGGTTTCGGAGTTCCCCGGACCGAAGAATACAATCGCGCCGCTTTTTTTCGCGCGGCAGTCAGCGCCGCGTCGTTCTCGCGGACGCTCGAGAGCGCGTCCCGGGCGTCCGGTTCGGCCACGCCCAGTCTGCGGAGTTCGGCCTGCAGGGCGCGCCGCGAGCGCGGCCGGAACGCCTGCCGGTTTTCCACCCACTGGCGCGCGAAGTCGCGGTCGTCGAGCAGTCCGCGCTCGGCCAGGCGCCGCAACACTTCCTGCGCCGCTTCGTCCTCCGTTTTCCGCGCGCGAAGATACCGTTCGAGTTCCGTCCGCGAGCGGGGACGGCGGGCGATCAAAGACAGACAGCGGTGGTAGACGGTTTCGAGGCGCTCCCGGCCGGTCAATTCCTCGATCGCCGATTCCTCCAGCGCCTGACCGGGATGCAAGCCGTCGGCGAGGGGCAGCGAGAGCGAAAACGATTCCGCCCCGACCATTTCCACCGTCACCTTCCGGCCGTTCCGCTGCAGGCGGAGGGCGGCGATAATACCCGGCATCACTCCCTCGAATCAAAAACAGCCGTACCCAGGGCGGGCTACGGCTGCCGAAAGACGGAACAAAGCGGAATGGGAACCCCCGGTTGGCGAAAGCCTAACCGTTCGGAACGAAGCCGGGAGGCGCGTCGCCCGCCCAAAGCCGGTTCCAGATGTTTGGGAAGAACGACCGGTGACAACGTATTGCGAAGTCCGGCGGTATATGCCTGAATGGCATCACCCGCACCTCCGCGGGAGGGTTCCAAAAAACTTTGTCGACAGTCCGTAGCCCGTGGAGAGTAGCTGGAACGCAGATCCTCTCCGGTCTAGCCTCCACGCAAAATTGTTCTGTTGCCGGCCCGGGCAAAAACCGCCTAGGCGTCCGCATCCGCTTCTTCCTCTTCCTCCGTGGAAGAGGATACATCCACCGGCATGCCGGTCAGGGTCTTTTCGCGGATGACCTTGTCCAACTGGTCGGTGAGTTCCGGATGCTCCTTCAGGTACTGTTTGGCGTTTTCCCGCCCCTGGCCGATGCGCGTATCCTGGAACGAGAAGAACGCGCCGCGTTTGACGATCAATCCAAGCGCGGTGCCGATGTCGATCAGGTCGCCGGTCTTGGAGATGCCTTCATTGTACATGATGTCGAACTCGGCCTCACGGAAGGGCGGGGCGACCTTGTTCTTCACCACCCGCACGCGGGTGCGGCTGCCCACCACTTCGGCGCCCACCTTGATGGATTGCACCCGGCGCACGTCGAGCCGCACCGAGGCGTAGAACTTAAGCGCCATGCCCCCGGTGGTCGTCTCGGGGTTGCCGAACATCACGCCGATCTTCTGGCGCAATTGGTTGGTGAAGATCATCGCTGTGTTGGTCTGGCGGATGGCGGCGGAGAGTTTGCGCAGGGCCTGGCTCATAAGGCGCGCCATCATGCCCATCGTGGCGTCGCCCATGTCGCCTTCGATCTCCGCCCGCGGAACGAGCGCGGCGACCGAATCCACAATCACCACATCCACCGCGCCGGAGCGGATCAAGGTTTCCGCGATGGCCAGCGCCTGCTCGCCCGTGTCCGGCTGCGAGACGTACAGGGCATCGGTATTGACCCCGCATTTGGCGGCGTACGAGGGGTCGAGCGCGTGCTCCATGTCGATGTAGGCGGCCATCCCGCCGCGTTTCTGCGTCTCGGCGACGATGTGCTGGCAGATCGTGGTCTTGCCCGACGATTCCGGGCCGTAGATTTCCGTCACCCGACCGCGCGGAATTCCGCCCACGCCCAGGGCGATATCCAGCGCCAGGGAGCCGGTCGGGATCACTTCCACGTTAAGATGCGTGGATTCGCCGAGGCGCATCACCGCGCCGTCGCCGAATTTTTTCTTGAGTTCCAAAATTGCCGATTCGAGTGCTTTTTCGCGTCCGCTAGCCATTGGATTCCCCCCCAGAACAGAATTTCATAAAGTTTACTTGAATCCTCCGTATTCCGCAAGAGGGGCAGACGCTGAATGACGCCGACTTCTGCACGGACATGGTGCTTCACCGGAGATGAATATAATAACCTCATGGTCTGGTTTTGGCACAATGTAGATAATGGAATCTGCCTTGATGTCCAATAGATCGAATACAGAGGATCTGACGGATATCCGATCCGTCGCAAGGATCTTTCAGGTAGATTTAGTTTAATTGGGATTGCTCGACGGCATCCTGGAAAATTAATATACACACATATACCATCCGCAGCTCGTCACCGAAAGGAGATAAATATGAAAAAACTCGACCTGCGAAAGAAATACAAGGCTCTCTATCTGCCATCCGCGAAGAAGGTGGAAGTTGTCGATGTTCCGGATTTTCAATTCGTGATGATCGACGGGCGAATCGAGAAGGGTCAGGGACCCGGAACATCGCCCGCCTTCCAGGAGGCGATGCAGACGCTTTACAGCGCCGCCTTCACCCTCAAGTTCATGTCGAAGTTGCGGAAGAAAAACGCGGTCGACTATCCGGTGATGGTACTCGAAGCGTTGTGGTGGGTGGAGGACGGCCGGTTCGACATCACCCAGCCCGACAACTGGTGCTGGCGCGCGATGATCATGCAGCCGGATCACATCACTGCGGAGATGTTCGCCGAGGCGCTCGGCAAAATCCGGCAAAAACGGCCTTCCCCTTCGGTGGAGAAACTGCGTCTGAAACGATTCTGCGAAGGGCTGTGCATCCAGACAATGCATATCGGCCCGTATGCCACCGAGCCGGCTACGCTCGAACGGATGCAAGCCTATGCGGCGGAAACCGGGTACGCCTTGCAAAATGAGCATCACGAAATATATTTGGGGGATCCGCGCCGGGCGGCGCCGGAAAAGTTAAAGACCGTCTTGCGCCATCCGGTGAAGAAGAAATAAAGACAATTATCCACGAAGATCACGAAGTGGCAAGGAGAAAGAAATTAATATCCGTGCCCCTCCGTATTCTTCTGCATCCGTCCCAGAAGCTGGGACAGGCCTACCTCTCTTGCCACCCCTTCCCCTCCTCTCTCCCCATTATGGGGAGAGAGGAGGGGATCGAGAGGAGCAACGAGGGGTCGCTAAAGGATGAAATCGGTGTTGAGGAAGCTCGATTTCCGGCCGGTGACGATTTTCTCGATGAGGTCCCGGTTGGCGGGGTTGGATTCGGCTGCGACCAGCGTGCGGATCGAAAAGCAGCGCAGCGCGTCGCTGATCGAAAGTGTCGCTTCGGCGGAATCCTTTCGCCCGGTAAATGGCATCGAATCCGGTCCGCGCTGGCACTGGCTGTTGAGGTTGATCCGGCAGACCTGATTGGCGAGTTTGTCGACCAACCCGCCGATTTTGACCGGATCGTTCCCGAACAAACTCACCTGTTGGCCGAAATTCGAATGCGTGACGAAATCGAGAAACTCGCTTTCGTCGCGGTACGGAAGGACAGGAATCACCGGCCCGAATTGCTCCTCGTCATAAAGGGTTGCGGTGGGCGCAATCGGGTATACCACCGCGGGAAAATACAGCGTCTGGTAGGAAGTGCCTCCGCCGGGATTAACCACCCGCGCCCCCTGCGCTTTCGCGTCATCCACATACGCGTTGAGCTCGGCGACTTTGTTGGCTTCCGGAAGCGGCGTAATGCGCACGCCGTCCCGCCAGGGCATTCCGAAGGGCAGCGCGGTCACCGCGTTGCAAAAGCGCGCGAGAAACTTCTCGGCGATCGATTCGTGGACGAAGAAAATCTTGATCGCGGTGCAGCGCTGGCCGTTGAATGTAAGCGCGCCGACGATGGATTCGCGTACGGCGGTATCCAAGTCGGCGTCGGGCATGATCAGCGCGGGGTTCTTGGCGTCCAGGCTCAGCACCCCGCGCATGCGATGCGGATGCGGGTGCTGCTGCTTGAGCAGATCGGCCACCTTGCTCGAGCCGATGAAGGCCAGCACGTCGATTTTCCCGCTGCGCATAATCGGCTCGATGATGCGTCCGCCGGGTCCGTAGATGAAGTTGACCACGCCGGGCGGGAAGCATTCGCCAAACGCGCCCAGCAGCGGCTGGTGCACGAGGGTCCCGAACTTAGGCGGTTTGACCACGACCGTGTTACCCATGATCAGCGCCGGGATCAGCGTGGTGTAGGTTTCGTTGAGCGGGTAGTTGAATGGCCCCATCGAGAGACAGACTCCCAGCGGCGAGCGCCGGATCTGCGCCATGATGCCGCTGTCGAACGCGAAGCGCGAGTTGGTGCGGTCGAGGTCCTTGAGCGCGTCGATCGTCCGCCGGATGTATTCGACCGTGCGGTCGAACTCCTTGCGGCTGTCTTCGAGATTCTTGCCGATCTCCCACATCAAGAGGCGCACGACCTCC
>JBEKLP010000020.1:0-35891 GCA_050010135.1 Anaerolineales bacterium | reverse complement strand
GGTCCAGGGCGTGCGCTCGTTCGGCTGGTCCCACGACGGCCGAAGGATTTTTTACCGTCTCAACGAAAATGGATTCGCTTCGATTGGATCGGTGGATGTGGAAACCGGCGCCGTAAAAAAATTGCAAACGGATCCTTACACATGGATCGACCAGATCAGCGTCTCGCCCCGCGAGGATGCGCTGGCGTTCATCGGTTCCTCGCATTCCGTCCCGGAACGGGTGGCGGTTTGGAGCGGGGGGCGGCTCTCGGTGCAGGCCCGATCCGGCGCCGAACGGCTCGGCGCGGACGAATTCTCGACTCCGGCGCCGTTTGTTTGGAAAGCGAAAAACGGCGATGAAATCCGCGGGATGTATTTTCCGCCCTGCAATCCGAAATTCGAAGGCAGGGGTCTGCCTCCGGCGGTGATCGACATCCATGGCGGCCCCACTTCGCAGCGTGTGGCGTCCTATTCCGGAGATACGGCTTTTTTCACCAGCCGCGGGTACGCGTATCTGGAGGTGAACTACCGCGGCAGCAGCGGATACGGCCGGTCGTACATGCGCGCGCTGGACGGAAAATGGGGTGAGCTGGATGTCGAGGACGCAATGGGCGGCGCGAAGGCGCTGTGCGAACGGAACTTGGCCGATCCGGGGAGGCTGGTGATCAAGGGTGGAAGCGCGGGCGGCTACACCGTTCTCAACGTTCTCATCCGCTTCCCGAATTTTTTCCGCGCCGGCATCTGCCTTTTCGGTGTGTCGAACCTGTTCACCCTCGCGGCCGAAACCCACAAATTCGAAGAGCGGTACCTGGATTCGATGGTCGGCCCGTTGCCGGAGACGGCGCAGAAATACCGCGATTGGTCCCCGATCTTTCATGCGGACCAGATTCGCGACCCGCTGGCGGTGTTTCAGGGCGATGAAGACACCGTCGTTCCACCCGAGCAATCGGCGAGCATCGCCGAAGCGCTGGAGCGGAGGAACATCCCCCACCTCTACCGGCTGTTTCCCGGCGAAGGACACGGTTGGCGGAAGTCGGAAACCATCACCGCGTACTACACGGAAATGGAAAAGTTTTTGCGGCAGCACCTGCTGTATACTTGATTCACTTTTAAATCCGCTGGTCGAGTAGGGCTGAGCGTATTTCCAGAGCGAAGCCCGTATCCCCGGCCCGCGCGGCGGAGCCGGGGCGGGCGAGACCAGTATCTGCATCAGGAGACGGCGGTCTCACCCGCCCCGGCGGTCGGGCCGGGGATACGCAGAAAACGCTACTCGACCGCCTTTTCATCTTTTCGGAGGAGACTATGGACATTCTGGGAACGGCTTCGGTAACTGTCTTTTGTCTGGCCATCGGTCTGGTCTTGGTGGTCATCTGGTTTCTGTTCAATGCGATCAAGATCGTCAGCCAGTACGAGCGGCTGGTAATTTTCCGCCTGGGAAAGTGCGTCGGCATGCGCGGCCCGGGGTTGGTCTGGCTCATTCCGGGGTTCGAGCGCGGGCGCCGGGTTGACTTGCGCGAACAGGTCCGGGAAATCCCTCACCAGGTGTCGATCACCAAGGACAACGCGCCGATTTCGATCGACTTTCTTTGGTTCTTCAAGGTCGTCGATCCGGTCCAAAGCGTGCTGCAGGTGGTCAACTTCGAGCAGACGTCGCAGGGCATGGCCACCACCATGCTGCGTTCCGTGATCGGCGGCATCCTGCTCGACGAGGTGCTCTCGCAGCGGGAAAACATCAACATGCAGCTGCGGGCCAAGCTGGACGAGGTGACCGAGCGCTGGGGGGTGAAAGTTGAGAACGTGGAAATCCGCGAGATCATCCCGCCGCGCGAAGTGCAGGATGCGATGAACCGGCAGATGACGGCCGAGCGGATCCGCCGCGCGACAGTAACCGAGTCCGAGGGCAACCGCGACGCCGCGATCAACGTGGCGGAAGGCGGGAAGAAATCAGCCATCCTCCAGGCCGAAGGCGAACGGCAGGCCAATATTCTCCGGGCCGAGGGTTTCTCCCAGGCGCTGAAGACCATCTTCGCCGCCGCCCAGGGGATCGATCAGAAGACGATGACCCTGCAATATTTCGACACCCTCAAGGTGTTGGGAACCGGCCCCGCAACGAAGTTCATCTTCCCCTTGGAATTCACGCAGATGATTACGAATTTCCTGGAGAAAAAATAACCGGGCATCGGATTCAATCGTAAGCGGATGATGCTTTTCTTAATCGGCCGGGAACCACCCTGCAGGACAGGTCGTTCCCGGCCAATTTAAAAGGAATCCATCGCGCGCCGGCGGATTTCCGCAAACCATCGATGACTATAGACGGAGTGATCATTTCCCCCGCGTCCCTGCGCGATCTGAGGCAGGTCATGCGCCTGGAACAGATCTGCTTTGGCGTGGACGCCTGGCCGGTTCTCGACGTGATGAGCGTCCTGGTTTGGCCGGGGGTGGTCCGGCTGCGTGCGACCCTCGACCGCAAATTGATCGGATTGATCACCGCGGAGCCGGCGTGGAGGGACGGAATCTCGATGATCACCACGATCGGCGTGGTTCCGGACCACCGCCGGCTGGGCGTAGGTTCGGTGCTGCTGGCCGGTTGCGAATCGCTGCTCCCGGGGGAAAAAATCCGCCTGACCGTGCGCGAGGATAACCAGCCCGCCATAAGGTTATACGAGCAGTTCCATTATACGTACCTGACCAAGGTTCCCAATTATTATCGGGATGGTCATTCGGGACTGGTGATGGAAAAAACAAAAGACACGGGTCGATTGCATCTATAATTTGGCCTGGGATATTCTTTATCATGCCGCGAGGGCTCAGACAGTTTTCTATCGCAGTAGAATACCTACTTAATCTCTTCCGGGAGGTGCGTTATGGATACGGACACCGTGCTGGTATTTACCTCCAATGGCATGGGCAACGCGGAGCCAGAATTGCGATTAAAATTGGCGAAGATTTTCCTGGGCTTGTTGGCCACCGGCGGAATGACGGGCGGAAAAATTTGTTTCTATACCGAAGGCGTGAAACTGGCGTGTGAAGGTTCGCCGGTTCTGGACGAGCTTGCGAGTTTGCAGCGGGCCGGTGCGGAGTTGGTCCTTTGTAAAACCTGCCTGGATTATTTCGGGCTCGCGTCGAAAGTTAAGGTTGGGGTGGTCGGCGGAATGCCGGATATCATCGAGGCGATGAGCGAAGCCCGGAAAGTGATCACCCTATAAAGGCCTATGGCTGTTCGCGCAGTATATTTTGATATCGGCGGCGTCCTGTTGCGGACGGAGGATCCTCTTCCCCGCCGCGAGTGGGAGCAACGCCTCGGCTTGGAGCCGGGGGGACTGGCGAAGCTTGTGTTTGAAAATCCCGCCGCACGCCGTTCCACCATCGGCGGCGCCACCGAGTCGGAGGTGTGGCGGGAAGTGGGCCGCAGCTTGAACCTTTCCCCGCAACAACTGGACGAATTGCGTGAAGATTTCTTCGCCGGCGACCGTTGGGATACCGATCTGCTGGCGCTCATCCGCGGCCTCCGGCCCGGAATCCGCACAGGGGTGATCAGCAATACCTGGTTGGGCGCACGGGATGTGATGGTGCAATGGATCAACCCGGCGACTTTCGACACGGTCGTTTTTTCCGCGGAAGAGAAATGCCGCAAGCCGGAGGAAAAAATCTTCCGTATCGCCCTCGGACGCCTAGGATTGGCTCCCGAAGAGGCGATGTTCTTCGACGATTTCCCGGAAAACGTCGATGCGGCCCGCCGGATCGGAATCCAGGCATCCGTGTTTCCGGGAGGCCAACCAACGATCGAAATGCTCCGCAAACTCTTCCCGGTCACCGGTCGTCCATAAAATAAACACCATTCAATCTTTTCAGCCGGTCTGCGTCCACCGGCTTGGGTCATTTCATTCCCGGTTCGGCATTTTCCTGCGGAAGACGGACCGCAGTAGTTTCCTATATAATTCGAATGGAAGTTGACGGCCGGGTAATCCACAACCTGTTTCCATCGGAGACGATATGCACCCGATTCGTATGATCTATAATCCGCAGGCAGACCGGGGGAGGTCCTATCAGATGGCGGGGGATTTGCATCAGCTCTCGAGCGAGTGGGGCGGAGCCGACTGGGTCGGAACCGTGTATCCCGGACATGCCACAGAATTGGCGCTGGCCGCAGCCCAGGCGGGATACAAGACGGTTGTGGCGCTCGGTGGCGACGGAACCGTTCACGAGATCGTAAATGGTTTGATGCAGGTGGATCCATCCCGCCGGCCGCGGCTGGGGGTTATCCCGATCGGATCGGGCAACGATTTTGCCGGAGGAGTGGGCGTTTTGCGGAATCCTTCCGCCGCCCTGCAGCGGGTTTTCCATAGCGGAGAAACCAAAGCGATCGACGTCGGCAAGGTGATGGACGCTTCCGGCCGGACGGAATATTGGTGCAATGTCCTGGGGATCGGATTTGACGCCGCGATCAATATCCATTCCCGCAGCATCCCCGTCCTGCACGGATTCTGGATGTACTTCGGGGCCACCCTGCTGACGATTCTTCTCCGGTATGAACGGCCGAAGATGGAACTCGAAATCGATGGGAAGAAAACCACCGGCGGCTTCCTGATGTTGACGCTGGGCAACGGCACGCGCGAGGGGGGCGGATTCCGCACCACGCCGGACGCCCAGATGGACGATGGCTGGCTCGACTACCTGCTGGTCGATCCCATTTCCAGGTTGCGCATGATTCGTCTGATCCCCGAAGTGATGCAGGGAACCCAAGGACGCTTTCCGGAGGCGCATCTCGGTCGGTTCCAAAAGATCAGCCTGCGAGCCGATATGGCGCTGCCGATCGAGGCCGACGGCGAGATGTTCGCCCCCTATGCCGCCGACGTCCGCGAAGTGTCGGTCGAAATCCTCCCACACGCGTTGCAGGTGATCGTGTAAGCATGCTCACGCTGTTGCATGCTCTCCAGGACGAAGGCGCAGACCACTGGCGTGTAGTGGCGCAGGCTTGGGGCGTGGAGTATCCCGCCTCCGCGCGCGATCCGCTGGCGGATTTGATCCTCGCAATTCTCGATCCAGGACGGGTGGCTGAGCGGTACCGGGAGCTTCCGATGGAAGCCCGCGCGGCCCTCGCCGCACTGCGCAGGGCGGGTGGAAAAATTCCGGTTGCGGAATTTTTTTACCGTTACGGCGAGATCCGTTCGATGGGTGCGGCCCGCCGGCAGCGCGAACAACCCTGGGTTAATCCGGTATCCATTTCCGAGCGGTTGTGGTATTCCGGCTGGCTCGGGCGGGCGTTCATCCGCGCCGGAAGCGACGTGCAGGAGTATCTCTTCCTGCCCGGCGATCTGGAGGCGCTGATCCCCGCCGGCGCAGAAGACACTGCATCCTATGCGAACCTGCTCTCTTATCAACCGGCGCGCCACGAGCTAATCTATCGCGCGGAATCCCGGGCGGCCGAAGATGCCTGCACCATCCTGGCTTACATGCGCAATTGGCCGCAACCGGAGCGACGCCCGATCGAGCGGTGGAATCCAGCTCAACCGCTCCTCCTGCACGGAAGAGAAAAAGCCGGCATTGCGCTTCTGACCCACCTGCTGAAAGAGCAGGGGATGATTCGCGGGGATCCGCTTGCACCGGATCCGGAACTCGCGCGCGCGTTTCTCGAACGCGGCGCGGAAGATGCGACCTGCGCGCTGCTCAGGGGCTGGCGGGACTCTCAGGGGTGGAACGACCTGGAGCGCATGGGCGGTCTCGTTTCCGAAGATGGCTGGCCGAACGATCCCTTGCGCGCCCGCAGGAAATTCCTCGAGGCTGTCCGCGGATTTCCGCGCGGGGAATGGATTACGATCGACTCTGCGCTGGAGGCGATTCGCTTCACGCATTTGGAGTTCCTCCGGCCGGCGTCGGAATTCGATGTCTGGCCGTTGCGAAATAAATCGGGCGAGTTCCTGCGCGGGATCGAATCCTGGGACCGGGTGGAGGGCGCACTCGCACGGTACTATTTCGCCGGGCCGCTCGCATGGCTGGGGGCGGTGGAACGAGCGCCGGCGGTGGATTCGAAAGCTTTTCGCCTTACGGCCCTGGCGGAAGCATTATGGGATGAAGAAAAACCATCCGGAAAGTCCGCCGAAATCCGGGCGCGAATCCGCCCCGAAGGATCGATTCTGGTTATGCCGGGAACTCCACTGCTACTCCGTTACCAGCTCGCGCGCTGCACCGATTGGCTTGGCCTCAAAGCCGGTGCATACCGCTACGGATTTTCACCGCGTGCGCTGGAGCGGGCCCGCGGGCAGGGAGTGCGCAGCGCGCACATCCTGCCGCTCCTGGAAAACCTTGTCGGCAACGTTCCCGGCGGGCTGGCGGGCGCCATCCGCCGCTGGGAACGCCAGGGTGCGGAAGTATCGCTGCGCTCGGAACAGGTCCTGATCGCCCGGAGCGCGGACGCAGCAAAAAAAATTGCCGCCTTGGCCTCCCGCGAACGGAGTGTGATCACGCGGTTGGACGGGCCGGTGTACCTCGTCTCGCATCCAGGTTCGAAAACGCTCCGCATTCGATTGATGGAGGATGAGTTCCTGCTGGAAGAGGACGAAGAACCATGAAAACCTACGAGCAATCTCTGAAAGAAGTGCGGGCGGCATTCGAGGAGCGATTCCATGAGTTGCCGTTCGGAATCGCGCGCGCTCCGGGGCGGGTCAACCTGATCGGCGAACATACGGATTTTAATGAAGGCTGGGTGTTCCCGGCGGCCATCGAGCGGGCAGTGTTCCTCGCGTTTGGTCCGCTGCCGGAATCGAAACTGGAAATCAGCGCGCTGGATATTTCGGAGGGCATATCCCTACCGCTCCCCTCTCCGGAACGGGAGGCAGCGGAACAGTCGCACGCGTTCCCCGACTGGGCGAGGTACCCGGCGGGTGTGGCGTGGGTGCTCGCGCGCTCGGGCCGGAAAATCTCCGGATTGCGCGGGGTCTTCTCTTCAACGGTGCCAATCGGTTCAGGATTAAGTTCCTCGGCGGCGCTGGAGGTGGCCTTTGCGGTTGCGTTTCAATCGACGGGCGGGTGGAGCGCCTCCCGGATGGATCTGGCGCAGGCGTGCCAACAAGCCGAACACGCATTCACGGGGGTCCGTTGCGGGCTGATGGACCAGTTCGCTTCCCTGCATGGGAAGGAAGGCTGCGCGCTGTTATTGGACTGCCGAACGCTTGAGTTCGAGGAGGTTCCGCTTCCGGGCGAATCCGCTCTGGTCATCGCGGATACGCGCGTGCGGCACCAGCTCGACGATGGAGGGTACAACCGGCGGCGGGAGCAATGTGAACAGGCGGTGGCGATCCTTTCGGAAAAGTACCCGCAGGTGCGCGCGCTGCGCGATGTAACGCCTGAGATGCTTCGGGCGGAAGAGAGCCGGCTTCCGAAGGAAGTCCGCATGCGCGCCTGGCATGTCGTTACGGAATGCGCGCGCACGTTGCAGATGGCGGAGGCCCTGCGGCGGGGCGATCTGGTCCAAGCCGGAAAATTGATGAACGAGGGCCATGCCAGCCTGCGCGATCTCTACCAGGTCAGCGTCCCGGAATTGGACGCGATGGTGGAGGCCGCTCGGTCCATCCCCGGATGCTATGGGGCGCGGCTTACCGGTGCGGGGTTCGGCGGCTGCACCATCCAGCTGGTTCAGCGGGATAAAGCCGGCGAGTTCACGGAGCTTTTAAAGGAAAAATATTTCCGCGCCACCGGAATCCAGCCCGAGATATTCTCCGGCCGGCCGGCAAACGGGGCCGGAATAATCTAGAACCCATTCTCCTCTTTTGCTTCTGTTCCATCCCATCCTCCCTTTCCTTGTCCTTTCCCTCCTTCCAGTATCCCGGGAAAGGGGGAGGGTTGGTGAGGAGGGATGGGATGTGGCGCGAATCTTAGGAAAAAATAGCACACGACCTGAAAATATCCATATTCATCCCTATAATAATAAATTAACCAGAGTATATATTGAAAAAATCCAGAAATCTCCCGACCGATACGATAAACGAAACAAACTCCGATATAGTCGGTCTAATTATTAGGTCGCCACGAAAAAGCCCGTCTTTCGGCACGAAATTGGCCGCTCATTATTTGAAAAAACGCTCCCAAAATCCTGGCGTATATGATACTGTAGAGAAGACTCGTGTAACGGGTTGCCGCTGCCAAATTTATGCCTTGAGGAGGTTTTTCCATGAATTCTCCAACCAGATCCAGTTTGCGCACCGGCCTGGCGCTCATTCTGCTGGGCATCATCTTCCTGGTCCTTCAAATCGTCCCCGGGCTGCGCGATATTTTCAACGGGGAGAACGCTCCGGCGTTGGTCCTGTTCGGCGTGGCGCTGATCCTGGCGATGATCGGTATCGCCGCCGGCGCGACGGGAATGATCATCCCCGTCTGCATCCTGGCCGGCATCGGCGGCATCTTCTACTGGCAAACCGCGCTCGGCGCCGGATACCAGACCTGGGCTTATGCCTGGACGCTGATCCCGGCCTTCGTGGGCGTGGGCATTTTTCTAAATGAGTCGATGTTGGGCCGGCCGCTCAAAGGTCTTTCCGACGCGCTGGGACCGATCGCGTTCAGCCTCGTCGCGTTTCTGATTTTCGGCTCGGCCTTTGGCGGGTTCACCATGCTCGGCATGTATTGGCCGGCGTTGCTGATCGTCATCGGACTGCTGTTCCTGGTGCAACCGCTTCTCCACCGCGGCGGTCCGTCGGGCGGCCAGACGGGAGGTACTTCATGAGATACGGCGCGATTTTCTGGGGCAGTCTGATTATCCTCGTCGGTGCAGCGCTGATGGTGGGCAATGTATTTGGCGTGAGCGTCTGGCCCTACTTGTGGCCGGCTGCACTGATCTTCATCGGCGCATGGTTTCTCGTAGGATCGCAACTCCGTTCCAAAGTGGTGGAGACGGAGCAGGTGACGATCCCCTTGCAGGGCGCGTCGCGCGTCCGACTGCACATCCGGCATGGCGCTGGACGGCTGATGATCCGCGGCGGAGCCGGCCCGAACGAAGTTGCCGCGGGGTCATTCTCGGGCGGTTTGGAGCATACCGAAAACCGACACGGCGACACGCTGGATGTGAGCATGAACGTTCCGCAGGGGATGTGGATGAATTTCGGGGGCCCGTGGATTTTCGGGCCTTGGAATCCGATCCTGTGGGACGTCCGCCTGAACGAATCCGTCCCGATGAGACTGGATCTGGAAACCGGGGCGGGAGAATCTCAAATCGATTTCAGCGCCCTGAAGGCGGAAGAGATCTCGCTCAAGACCGGTGCTTCCTCCTCGGAGATGACTCTTCCGGCTCGGGCCGGCAAGACCAGCGTGAAGGTGGCCTCCGGCGCGGCGTCGGTCGTGCTGCGCGTTCCCGACGGCGTAGCTGCGCGGATTTTTGTCGAGAGCGGCCTGGCGGGAATCTCCATCGATCAAAATCGTTTCCCGCGCAGCGGGAACGGATATCAATCGGCGGATTACGACCGCGCGGAAAATTCGGCCGATATCCGGATCGAAACGGGCGTGGGATCCGTGGACATACGATAACCAAGGAGAGAATTTCATGAGCGGCAGATTGTATCGAAGCAAAACCGACCGGTATTTGGGCGGGGTGTGCGGGGGCTTGGGAAAGTATCTGGGATTCGACGCGACGATCATCCGGCTGGTCTTCCTCCTCCTGATCTTCGGGACGGGCTGGGGAGTCCTGTTGTATATCGCATTGTGGATCCTGGTTCCGGCGGAGGGCGTTGCCGAACTTGGCACGGGGGATATGGGCGATCAGTTCGCCGGTCGGATGAGAGGAGTGGGCGAGGATATCCGCGAGGCGGCGCAGAAACCGAATCCGAAAGCGGGTTTGTGGTTCGGTGCGGCGCTGATCCTATTGGGCGCGTTCCTCTTCCTTCAACGTCTGGGCGAGGCGCTTGGAATTGTCTGGCTGAACACCTGGCTCGGCTGGCAGATGATCTGGCCGGTGATCATCATCGTGGTCGGGGTCGCCATAATCATCCGAGGAATGCGAAAGGGAGAGTGACGGCATGAACGAAAAACCGCGTTACCATGGCCTGAGCGTCTTCGGCCCGTTTCTTTTCATCGGTTTGGGGATCGTTCTTTTACTCCAGCAACTGGGAATGATCCAGTGGAGCATCTGGGATATCGCCTTTCGCTTCTGGCCGCTGCTGGTCATAGCGGTCGGGCTGGATATCCTCGTCGCGCGGCGGTCCTTCCTGGGCGCCGTGGCCGGCCTGGTCATATTGATCGCGCTTCTCCTAGGCGGGATCTACCTGATGGGGCCGGGTCCGACCCACGGAACGGTGATCTCTTCCGAAAAGGTCAGCTACCTGCTGGAGGGAGCTTCCTCGGCGGAGTATGATCTGAGTCCGGGCGCGGGAAAAATCCAGGTCGGGTCGCTGCCGGCAGCCTCGGCAAGCGTGATCGAAGGAACGCTCGGACAAACGATCAGCGGCAGCGTTACGGCTGATCACAAGCTGTCCAATGGAAAAGCCGTCGTCTCCATCCAGAGCAACTGGCCGCGGGCGTACGTCTTCTCCCGGGGCGACGAGTTCCTGTGGAATCTGAGCCTGGCGCGGAAAATCCCACTCGATGTCCGTCTTAATATGGGGGCGGGGGAAATTATTGCCAATCTTGCGGACCTGAGCCCGACATCGGTCGACGTAAAAGTCGGCGCCGGACATCTCTCGCTGGTGTTGCCCTCCGGCGGCGACCTGGATGTGACGATCAGCATCGGGGTCGGCGCGGCGGAAATCTCGGTTCCCGCGGGCGCATCCATCTCGGTTAAGTGCACAACAGGGATCGGTACCTGCAACCTCCCGAATGGATCCGGCTTTTGGAATCAATCCTACACCTCGCCGGGATATGACACGGCGAAATTTCAGATCAAGATCGCAATCAGCATGGGCGTTGGCCAGGCGAGCGTTACACAGTAATAAACCGGTGCAATGTTGGCAGGATCGCCAGGGCCGAATCCCGGAGATTAAGACGGAGGCGCGCATCCACTCTGCGCGCCTCCTTTCAAATTTAAAGACTGGAAATACCCCGGGATTGATTCACGATGCGGGCTCCATCCCGCGCGGAAGAAGATGATATGATTTCCCGTCCTTGAAGGAGCCCGATGAATCCGAAAATGTGGTTGACCGCGCTGCAAGTAATCCCCAAAATCACCCGGGAGGAGTGGGATAAACTGGATATCGTTTCCCGCTGGCTGATCGCCGTGCGCGCGGCCGTGCTTATTCTCACCTTCCTTTCGGCCGCGGTCGCCGGGTTGCTCGCCGCGCGGGACGGACTCTTCCATTGGACGGAGTGGCTGCTCCTGACGGTCGGTTTGGTGATGGCGCATGCCACCAATAACCTCCTGAACGACTTGGTGGATTTCCAGCGCGGGGTGGACGAGGACAATTATTTTCGGACCCAATACGGACCGCAGACCGTCCAGCAGGGGCTTCTCACCAAGCGGCAGTTGCTGGCTTACGCCGCCGCAACCGGCGCCGTGGCGGTGGGTTGCGGATCAACTCTGGCTGTTCTTCGCGGATGGCCGATTCTGGTCCTGATGGGAATCGGCGCCGTATTCGTTTTGTTTTATACCTGGCCGTTGAAATATATCGGGCTGGGAGAGCTCGCCGTCTTGTTTGTCTGGGGGCCGCTCATGGTCGGCGGAGGATATTTTGCCGTCACCGGTCAATGGAACTCAAATGTGCTGCTGGCCAGTTTGCCCTGCGCGTTTGGTGCCACCACGGTGATCTTCGGCAAGCACATCGACAAACTTAAAGCCGACGGTGCCAAAGGCATCCACACCCTGCCGGTGATCCTCGGTGAACGAGTCTCGCGAATCGGGGTGATGGTTCTGGTGGCGTTCCAATATTTATTGGTCGGCATTCTGGTCTGGATGGGTTACTTTTCGTGGGTGATGCTGCTGGTCGTGTTCGGGCTCTATTTCAGCCTTCCCGTCTGGCGGATGTTTTCGCATCCCCGGCCGGCGTCACCGCCGGAGGAGGCCAGGCCCTTCTGGCCGATGTGGTTTGTCGCTTCCGCTTTTTACCATAACCGCGCGTATGGAATTCTTTTTCTTGCGGGGTTGGTCCTGCAAACGGTGGTCCGATAGCGTCTTCCGCGTCAGCCGGCGGGAGAAGAACCATTGGGGGAAAGGAGAACGCGATGGAATTTTTCGAAGTGGTTCGCACCCGGCGGTCGATCCGCGTGTTCGACGGGCGGCCGGTGGAAGAGGAAAAGATCCGCGCCATTTTGGAGGCGGCGAACGCCGCACCATCGGCAGGAAATCTACAGGCGTATGAAATCTATCTTGTGAAGGATCCGATCGCGCGAGAGCGGCTGGCGAGCATGCCCCCTCGGATGGAATTCTTCTCCGTCGTTCCGCTGGTTCTGGTTTTTTGTGCCAACCCGGCCCGCTCGGAAGTGCGATACGCCGAACGTGGTAAAAAGCTTTACGCGCTGCAGGATGCGACGATCGCCTGCACGCACGCCATGCTCGCCGCAACCGCATTGGGGTTGGCCAGCGTGTGGGTGGGAGCCTTTCGCGAGCGGGAAGTATCCACCGCCTTGAATCTTCCCGAAGCGCTCACGCCCGTGGCGCTCCTTCCCGTCGGTTATCCGCTGGAAACCGTCGAGTCGCGCACCCGGCGGCCGCTGAATGAAATCGTCCATCCCGTGAAATAGCCCTGGGGATCATCGAGGCGTATTCCGGGACCCTTTCCTGATCTCCAAGAGGTGTTATTAATGTAGCCCTCCACACGGGGAACGTTTTGTTCGCCGCCTGAGATTCCCCCGGAATATATCGGTGCGGCGTCGGGGAGGCGCGGTAATGGGAGCGATGTTTCTTCTGCTGGGAACTCTCCTGGCGTCTTATTTAATCGGGGCGATACCGTTTGCATACATCGTCTCCCGGCTGGTGGCCGGGGTCGACATTCGCCGTGTGGGCGACGGAAACGCGGGCGCGAAAAATACGTTTCACTCAGTGGGGCCGCTGGCAGGGGTGTTGGTGGGCGTCGCGGATATATCCAAAGGGATGCTCGCGGTTGTACTTGCGCGGACCATCAGCGGATCGGAGGAGACTGCGATGGTGGCCGGAATGTCGGCCGTTCTGGGCCACGACTTCTCCCCGTTTCTGGATTTTCACGGCGGGCAGGGAATGGCCTCCATGGTGGGTGCCTTCCTGCTCCTGTTTCCCGTTCCCGCGACGACGGCCGTCGCGCTCAGCCTGGTGATCCTGGGGATCACGCGTAATTGGGACGCGGCATGGACGGCGGGTTTTCTTATTCTGATCGCGCTGGTGATAGTCTGTGGTTATGGTTGGAACCGCGTCCTGTACACCGTACTTCTGATCCCCACCATCGGAGTGCGCAAGGGATTGCAAATTCTCGCCGCCCATCGGTTGCGGGCGTAGGAAAACCACCGCCCGGATCGCCTGTCGATACCATTCTCGGAGGAAAACCGAATGGCGTTTGGAAGAATTCGTTCGATGATTGTCTGCCTGGTGCTGGCGTGCGCAGCTTGCGCCCGATCCGCTTCTGTAGGGGGCGAATTGCATTATGGATTAACGCTGGTACCCACGGGCATCGATCCGCACATCAACGCCTCCTCCGAACTGGGAATCCCCCTCGCTTCGGTTTACGACACTCTGGTCTTTCGCGACCCGGCGGGCGGGTTCGTCCCGGGTTTGGCGCAGCGCTGGGAAATATCCCCAGACGGAATGCAATATACGTTCTTCCTGCGGCAAGACGTGCATTTCCAGGATGGAACGCCGTTCAACGCTCCGGCGGTTAAGGTAAACCTCGAACGCGTTTTAGATCCGGCCAACAAATCCCAACTGGCACGCTTCATGATCGATAGAGTGCAAACGGTGAAAGTGGTCGATGATTTTACCGTTCAGTTGAAGTTATCCGAACCTTTCGCTCCGCTCCTCGATTCCCTGTCCCAGGTTTATCTGGGGATGGCGTCGCCCGCCGCATTGGAGAAGTGGGGGAAGGAGTATTCCTTCCACCAAGTGGGGACCGGTCCGTTCCAGTTCGTCGAGTACGTTTCGGGGGACCATCTCACCCTGGAACGGAACCCGGATTATGCCTGGGCGCCCTCGATTTATCGCAACAAGACCGCACAGGTCCAACGGATAATATTTCGCTTCTATGCGGATCCGGCCACGCGCGCGCCGGCGCTACTTTCCGGCGAGGCCGACGTGATGGGGGAAGTGCTGCCGAGGGACGCCGACAGTCTGGAAAAGGATGGACGCTTTGAAGTTTATCCGGTGAATATTCCGGGCCAGCCGCTGCAATTCTTCTTCAACTCGAAGCTTGCGCCGACCGACGACATCCTGGTCCGCCAAGCCTTGTTGGCCGCCACCGACCGGGAAGGTTTGGTTCAAACGGTGTTCGGATCCTTTTCTCCCGTGGCCACCGGTCCGTTAACCGCCTCCACCTGGGGCGCATCGGCGGTCGTTCCGCCGTCAATTTTCAACATGGAAACTGCGAACGCGTTGATGCAGCAGGCAGGGTGGGTGGATTCCAACGGGGATGGCGTACGTGAAAAGGATGGCCAACCTTTGCGTCTGAAGGTGGTCTATTCTTCCTTGGGATTGACGCCGCAGGTGGCGGATCTGCTCGAGCTGCAATGGAAGAAAATCGGCGTGGCGGTGGAATTAATTCAAGTGCCGTCGTTTTCGGCGCTGGTCGAGGCGCAAGCCGGTGGTGCCTATCATCTGATTTCGATGAACCTGGCAGGCACCGATCCGGATCTGCTCCGGTCGTTCTATCAAACCGGAGCCCCATATAACTGGACCGGGATCGATGATGCCCGGTTGAATTCACTTCTCCTCGATGCCGCCCGCTCCGGGAAGGATGCGGACCGGCTGGAGTTCTATCGCCACGCCCAGGCTGAGATCGCCTCACAATATCTGATCCTCCCCATCCGGGATTACGTCAATTTAAATATAGCCGCTCGGCGTGTGCAGGGCCTGCATTTCACCGCCCAGGGCTGGTTTCCCGTTCTCATTGACGTAGCCCTGGGTTAGAAAACTCAAAGCCGAGGCTGGCTTGCTTTTTGCATTAACAAGATATAAAAATAATAGTATTTATGTCTTATTTATTCTTTCCGAGGGGTCCTACATTAGAATGAGGAATTGGGAGAGTGCCGGGAAGATGGAAATTCTTTTCGGCCGACCTTTTTGCGGAATGGGAGGCCTTTTTGAGCATGACGCAAGCGGAGATTGTGGGGGTAATACTCCTTTTAATTTGGTTCGGTCTGGAAACCCTTTGGGATCAATTCCGGTCCGTGGTGCTCCCGATATGGCTGGTTCTGCCTCCGGTGATCCTGGGGATACTATTCCAGATCGTGTTTGGAAAGTGGTATATCGCCGCGGCGATGGCGGCTGCCGTACTTCTGCATCTATCCGATCACATCCTGGTCCGGGTGGTAGGCACGCTACTGCTACTGGCGGCAGCCGTGGCGTCGCGCAACGTTGTGTTGGCCGCCGGATTCGTGCTGTATTGGGCATTATGGGAATTAAACATCGCCGGCGGGGCGGATGCGCTCGCGGCCTATTCCGCATTAATGGTCATCCCGTGGGCGGAAATGTTCTGGAGTCTGCTGGCCGGTATTTTTGTCTGGGCGGTGGTCAGCATGGTGGTGATCTATCGCGGGAAGCTTCTGGAGCGTTGGAAGCGGATGGCGTGGCGGACCCTGCTCCGGCAACTGCCTACGGAGACCGAACTCGTGGGGGAGGGAAAGCCGACCATCGGGGGGATCTGGCTTGGAACGGTATTCTTTGCGGGGTGGTCCCTGCTCTCCGGGCCGCTCCTACGATCCTGACGGCGAAGGCATGGAGATAGATTTATGTTGAACATCTTCCGACGGAAACCGGACCAAAGAGATAAGCTGATCGTGCTCCTGGCATCGCGCGAACCGGATCCCAAGTTGGTTGAGGTACTGGCAGCGCGGCCGGAAGTTATTCTTCGTGAAACCTTTACCACGCGCGGAGTGATCCGCGGTCTGCCGGATGCCGATCTGGTGATCTTGGGCGACGTAATCCCGCTCTGGGATGTTGATACCTCGCTGATGCAACATACCTTGGAATCCACGAATATTCCCGTCGCCAAACCCGAAGGGATGTTGGCCCAGCCCGAGGAATGGATCGCCACGGCGAGACTGGCCAACCGTAAAAAGGTTCAGTATCTTCCAGCGCGGTTTGTATTAGTGACCGGCTGGGCGGGAGGCGTGGGCAAATCCACGATCGCCCTGGCGATCGCCAAACGCTTCCGCGAGCGGAATCTGCCCACTACGATCCTCGAAGCCAATGAAGGCGGATCATACCTGGTATCCCGTCTCGGCCCGCAATTGCATTCGCTCTATGACGTGATTACCGGGGAAGGCAAGGCTTCAGAGTGGGGAGGGATCAAATTGCACCCGATCGACTACCGGGCATCGCAGGTACTCTCTGAAGACGCGCGCATGCCGGATTTCCTGGCCGGATTGAAGAAGGGATACACCCTGGTCGTAGTCGATGCCTCTCCCAATCATCCCTTCTGGCCGCGGCTGCTGGACCTGGCCACGACCATCCTCATCGTCTCCACTCCGCGCGAAGATTCGCTCTTCCAGGCCGAAACTTTGCTCAAGGAACTCCAGCCGATGCGCGCCGTGCGGCCGGATCTGCATGTGCATCTGATTATGAACATGGTGCGGACGCTGGGCGAGCGGGTCGGGATGTCGGGAATGGTAGACGTCAGCATCCCCTATAATGAACGCATGGCCACCCAACTGGATCCTCGCATGGCCGATCCGATCCTGAATCTGTTATACCCGGGATGGACCAGAGAGGCCAATCCGAAAGCCGCGAAGAAGAGGTCGCCCGTTGAAAAACCGGTGACCAAATCCCCCGAAAAGGCCGGGGGAAAATGGCGGCCGTTAGGGAAGAAAGGATAGGATATGGCGCGCAGAATCTTCGAAGCCATCATTGGAATTATTCTCTTGGTGGGTGCAATCGCCCTTGCGTATATATTCCAGCAGAGCTATCGAACCGGGGTGGAGTATCAGTCCCTGCCGGTTCCGATCTCGGAAATTGCTCCTTTCACGGTTCTGGACAAAACGATGTTTGAGATGAAGGACTTCCCCAAGGCGCTTGCCGGCGGATATGCCACGACCCTCAGCCAACTTTCCGGACGCATTGCCACCTCCGTCATTCCGGCCGGGCTGCCGATTCCGCTCGTCCTGGTGAACTCCACTGAGGAATCCCGTCTGGCCGATCCGTCTCTGGAAGTATTATCGATTCCCATTACACCACCGTCGGCGGTCGGCGGACTAGTGCGTGCTGGAGAAAAGGTCAATATCTACCGGATTATTCCGCCGGGAGCTCAGGTCATTCCAATCGGTTCCACCACGCCCATCTCCGAACCCGTCACCCTGATTGCCGAGAACGTCCTGGTGGTGCAGGTGCTCGGCGATGACGGCTCTCAGGCGGGGATGACCTCCTCTGGCCACCTGGTGCAGGCTCACGTACTGGTCCTGGCGGTCACCAATGAACAGCTGGATTCCATTTTGAACCTGATGGCGGAGATCAAAGGGTCCGCCATTATGTGGGTCACTCTGGCGCCCGTAAAGTCTTAATTCGGGATCGATAATTCAGGCGAAGCGATGGCTAAGGACGAAAATTACGGATTGCGGGAGATCGACCGCAAAGTGCTTCCGACTGTGCAAGATAAACTGGCAGAGCGGAAGATACGGCCGCCCGACTGGCGGGATGAGTCTCCGGAAGCCCGGCAGAAATTTTTCGACTCAGTGCGCGGAATTCTGATCCCTCTCGTCTCGCAGGCCGATCTGAGCGAAACCTCGACCCGCCTGTGCGACGCGCTGAGCGGCGTGGGAATCCTCCAACCCTTCCTGCGGCTCTCGGGCGTGGAGGAGATCTACGTCCGCGGCGACCGGGTGGCAGTGGAACGGAACGGAAGGCTGGAGCATTTCGGCGAATTGGCGCCGGCTTCGTATTTCGAGCAGATGATTCGCCGGGTGGCCGACGCCACCGGAAAACCGCTCAGCCCGCTCAACCTCACCTTGCTGGTGGATTTACCCGGCGGAGAACGTTTTACCGCGCTCCTCCCGCCGCTCAGCGACCAACCGGCGATCAACATCCGTTGCTTCGGACGCAACGTGCGCAGTCTGGCGGACCTGGACCGTGTGGGAACCTTCCGCAAGCATGCCCCGTTGGTCAGCGGTTCACTGGATGATATTCGCGATCCCGACCTGCGCCGCAAAGTTGAATCACAAACATCTCCCGCGGCGCGGTATCTCGCCTGGTTGATGGCCACATTGGCCGGGAGCGTCGTTTTCGCCGGTCCGTTCAGTTCCGGCAAGACCACCATTTTTAACGCTCTCAGCGATTTCTTCCCGGTGGGAGACCCCATCGCCGTCCTCGAGACCTTCCGCGAAATTCAGATTAAGCCCGAGGCATTCACCATGCGCGCGATCGCTCCGGCGGAGATCTTGCCTGGGGATACCCGGCGGATCACGATGGACGAAGTGCTGAACATCGTCTATACGCGCACCAATCCGCGGGCGATCATTCTGGGCGAGGTGGTTTCCCCCGGCGAGGCGCTCCAATTCCTGCGCGCGGCCAATCTCGGGCGCAGGGCCTTCACCACGCTGCACGGCGGTTCGGTGGAATCCGCTCTGCGGCGGTTGGAGGATCTAGCGCTATCTGCCCAGGCGGGATTGGATATTCGCGCCGTCCGGGAAATGGTGGTCGGCGGCATCGACATGGTGGTGCTCATGTCGCAGGCGGTAAACGCAACGGACCCGCGCGCCGTCGACCGATTTGTGGCGGAAATCACGCGGGTGGCCGATCTGGACGAAAAAGGAAATTACGTTCTGGATACGTTGTATCAAGGGGTTGAAGGATTCAACATCAACCTCTATACCAAAGCGTGGAAGGATATTGGCGCCGGATCGGGAGGCGGGACGTGAGATTCAACCCCCATCTGTTGTTGCAGGCAATCGCCGTCGCCGCGTTTGGAATCGGATTTTTTCTTTTCGGACATGGCGTGATATTGGCGACCGAGGATCTGATCTTCGGTTTGTGGGAATGGTTCCTGCGGACCATCAGTCCCAGCGCCCATCGCTTGCGGGAGATGGCGCAAGAATCTCGATCTCCCCGGATTGTGCAAACGGGGGTGCGGGGGACCATCGTCTCGATGGTCCTCTTACCCGTCCTGCGATATCCCTTCCCCATACTGGTGGCCGTAGTCCTCGCAATCTGGATCCACGATTGGTTGCTTTCTCCGATCATGATCCTCGTGGGTGCGGTGGTTTCCGCCGCTCTCTTCACCCGCTTGAGCAGGAGATATTACAATCAGATTACCGATGAGCTGGAAATGTTGATTCTGCAATTCGTCTCGCGCTACCCGCTCCGGAATTCGGTCGCTACGGCGCTTTCGGAAGCGGCGGATCAGCTCCCGAAGGGAGTTCTCCACGACGCCGCCTCCAACACCGCCACGCGCCTGAAGTTGCAGGACGCCAGCAATCCCTACCGCGGCCTCCTGGCGATTCCTCACCCCGTGGCGCGGCGGTTTGCGGGTGTGCTGATGCGCGCAGGGTTCGCTTCGCCGGAGGTTTTTCTCGACTTGCTCGGGCAGTTGCGCAAGGATACCGAATCCCGGCGCGAACTTTCGCAGAGGGTGCGCAGAGATTTGACGTTGGAATCCGTGACGATTACCATCCTGCAAGTGGTGTTGATCATCAGCCTGGTTGCCGCGGCATTGCTTCCTGCATGGAGGGATTATTACACGGGGTCGGCCAGCAATCGGGTGATCTATCTGGCGCTGGTTTTAACCGGAGTCGTCGGGACGGTGATCGGAGAGAATGAAGTGCGGTTCCTGGAGGAATCCTGATGAGCGTCCGGGTTGTCTCCTGGCTGATTTTTATTTTTACGGGGGTGGGAGCGGCGCTCGTTCTCTTCAGCCTGTTCGGTTTCATCCGCGAATTGCTGTTCTGGGTGGGCAAACCGCGTGGGATCCTGAGCCGGGCATCGGCGATAGCCGCACGCGCCGAACGTACCCGCAAACCCAGCTTCTGGATGGGCACTGAGTTTCCATGGGTGACGGCCTACCTGATCACCATACCGGTTTTAGTCCTGCTTTGGTTTGCAATGGAAGGCACATCTTTTCAGTTTCTTTCACTTTTAGTATTGCTCTTCCCGGTTCTAGTCCGGAGCTGGATCCTCCGGCAGAAAAGACGCGAGGCCGCCAATGAAATCCGGCAATTTCTCATCGAGCTTCGCCTGCAGCTTTCCTCCGGAGGAACCCTGCGGCCGGCGCTCCAGGCGGTGGCGCAATACGGACCGCCCAACCTGGGCCGGTTGTTGCGTGGAAGGCTCGCGAGCCAGGAGGGCGGGGAGCAGGTGTTGCGGCGTCTGGCCGATGATACCGGCAGCCGCTGGATTTCCGACATCGCCGGCCGCGCGGAAGCGGCCCAGGAAGGCATGCTGAACCTGGACGAAGCGGTGACCCAGTCGATTCAGCGCGTCACGGAGGAGATGGACACTGAGGTACGCGAAGAATTGCAGCAGATACCCACCCGCCTGGTGGTCATCGTTGCCCCCTTGCTGCTCGGCCCGGCTCTTGCCATTTTGGTGTTTCCGGTGGTGGCGCGGACGATTGCCAGCCTGGAAGGGGTGACCTTTTTTGGGGGTTTTTAAGGCTATTAAACGAGGTTCCAGGGAATAACTTATGATGTTTTTATGCCCGAGAGAAACAAGGACGGTTATTATGGAACGTAATGGGGGCCCGGAGAGCAAAGATTTTTGCAAGAGCCATCATCATGCCGCCGGGAAAAATCCGGTGATAGAAAGGAGATTGGACCATGTTCAAGAAAATGCAAGGTGCCAGCTTGGTGGAATGGATCGTCGTGGTCGTGGTTGTCATCGCAGTGCTGGGCGCGGCTGCAATGGGAATCGTTACGATCACGAACGGTAAGGCGGGCTTGGCGCAAACCTGGCTCAACGGCTTGCCCACTCCTCCATAACCGTAAGCTTCGTCCTATCAATCCTTGTGTTTCCGGATTCGTCCGCTGGGTATGCAGGCGGACTACGGAAAGGCTCGGATCCTCGCATCGGATGGGTGGTATCCTGAACCGGGAAACCATCCATCCGATAAAGGATTCTAAGAGAGAAAAAGGAAGCATATGCTTGCAGACCGCAGAGGGGCCGAATTGACGGAATGGATCGTGGTGATCGTTATCGCCATTGCCATCATCGGCACGTCGGTCTTTGCCCTTTTTCAAACCATCGGACAAAAATTCACCGAATTGAATTCCTCCATTCACTGATGGAGCCGAACGGTACGTGAAGGAGCAGCTTCATGTTGCGGGAAGTGCGGGGAGCAAGTATGGTGGAATACGTGGTGCTGGTCGTCCTGCTTATCGCGCTGATCGGCGGGGCGTTGCTGGGCTTATCCGCCACCATTGCCCATAAGCTGCAAAATGTCTATGTCGATCTCGGTTCTTAGGGAACGGAAAATACCACCAGACAATGCGGACAGTCCGGGTAATCCGGCGCATCGCATCCATCCCGGATTCTATTCACGAATACTCCGAAAACCATCCAATTTCCGAAACCATTTCCAGCGCGGCCAGGCGACGCTGGAAATATTAATCGTTCTCTTCATCCTCATCCCTTTAATTTTCGGCGGGATCGAGCTTTCGCGCGGGGTAGCCGTACGGGCGGCGTTGGATAGCGGAGTGGGCGTAATGGTGCAGGCGATCTCTATCGATCCCAGCCCCAGCCAGTGGAGTTGGGCGGCGGGCGTCGTCCAACAAACCGTCGACCAGAATGTTTTCGGCAGCGCAGGATTGGATCCGTTTGTCAATCTGGAAGCATATGATTCTTCCGGTTCATTAATAACCGATCCCCAACATTCCATGAAGGATCTGCCTTATGGCGCGGGATTTTGTCTGGTGGGGTGGGAGAACTTTGCTCCGTTGATTCCCCTTGTGCCGCTCCCGTCGCCAGGCCATATTCGGATCCAAGTCCAGCATTGCGGAGTTATCCAAAAGATCGGTTAGCTATGAAAACGCGGATAGCGACATGGCGATCGTTGATGCAAAACCCTCTCCCAAAGCAGAAGGTTTACCGCGGCCAAATTCTCATCCTGGCAGTTGTAATTATTTTGTTGTTTATTTTCGCGGCTACCGCGCTAATCGATGTGTACCATCTGGAGGAAGCCCGCAACTGGGGCTACCGGGTGGCGCAGGATGCGGCCACGGCGGGCGCATCCTATAGCACGACGCGCTGGGTTTTCTTCCAGCCGACGGTCGATCCGCTGGCGGATACACCTACCCCCAGGCCGGACGGCTGCATGGATTCGTTGCCCATTCAATTAAACAAGGATGAGGCGAAGAGCGCGGCGACGGATATGCTGACACACGAAATGGGCTTACGGGGATTTGTTCCCGCCGATTATGAATATAACATCCAGGTCTTGCCGGATGTCGGCGGCGGGACGGTAGTAAATTATCCGACGGTTCCGGTGCGGCTGGGAGCAAGCCGCGGAAATTGGTCGGCCACCCACGCGGCGGTGGGCGTGTATATCAGTTTCCGCGTCCACACCTTTATGATGTCGATCGTCGGGCGTGACTCGGTGGAAGTCCACGTATTCGCCGCCGCCGAAGTTTCGCCGCCGGTGGAATGCCCGTGAGAGGGGAGCATGCGATGAAATTCCGAACGACAACCATCCGGATCGTTGCGGCGCTCGCCATCGTCCTGCTGATATTTATCGCACTTCCCGCCGGATCGGCCAGCGCTGCGATCACCCAGCAACAGTCGTGGTCCAACGTATACGCCGGAACCGGTTTTCCCGGGAACTATACATACACGGTCGCCGCGGGCGCCAATCGCATGCTGGTTGTGGGGGTATCGTCGTCCATAACCGCCGCCGGAACCCAGACGGCGACCGTTACCTATGGCGGACAAAGCCTTACCCAGCAAGTGGGGGATGGCACTACTTCTAGCTTAACACATACCTATCTGTTTTATCTCCAGGATGCCGGCATCCTGAACGCCACTTCGCAGAACCTCGTTGTCACCGTGTCCGGGGGAACGTCGAGATACAACTATGTCTATGCCGCCGTCTATGCGGGTGTGGATCAAACCGCCACTCCCATAACGAATTCACAGAACCGCAATAGAACGGCCCAGAGTGCGACCGTCGGGCCTTTTACGACGACCCTGACGATTGGCAGCGGCAACGTGGCGGTAGAAATCGCCAACCTGACGACCAACGTTACCACTGCTCGTACGATTAGCACCTGGGCCGCCAACTGGTCTTCGGCATTGGGTCCAAACAGCGCCGTATCGAGCGGTTGGGCCTTCAGCGCCTATGCCGCTACCGACAGCACGGCCGGCACAACCACTTCCTCGCACACCGCGAGCGGCACCTGCTATAGTTCCATATCCGCCATGAGCATCAAGCCTTTCATCCCCAGTCAACAACAGTCGTGGTCCAACGTATACGCCGGAACCGGTTTCCCCGGGACTTACTCATACGCGGTCGCCGCGGGCGACAACCGCATGCTGGTTGTGGGAGTATCGTCGTCCATAACCGCCGCCGGAACCCAGACGGCGACCGTCACTTATGGCGGACAAAGCATGACGCAGCAAGTGGGGGATGGTGCTACATCCAGCTTGACGCATACGTATCTGTTTTACCTGCAGGATGCCGGCATTCTGAACGCCTCTTCGCAGGACCTCGTTGTCACCGTGTCCGGCGGAACGTCGAGATACAACTATGTCTATGCCGCCGTTTACGCGGGCGTGGACCAATCCACCACCCCTATAACGAATTCACAGACCCGCAATAGAACCGCTCAGAGTGCGACGGTCGGGCCTTTTACGACAACCTTGACGATTGGGGGCGGCGATAGAGCGGTGGAAATCGCCAACCTGACAACCAACATCACCACGGCTCGTACGATCAATACCTGGGCCGCTAACTGGTCTTCGGCATTGGGTCCAAACAGCGCCGTATCGAACGGTTGGGCCTTTAGCGCCTATGCCGCTACCGACAGCACGGCCGGCACAACCACTTCATCCCACACCGCAAGCGGCACCTGCTATAGTTCCATATCCGCCATGAGTATTAAATCGTTCGTCGCCCCGCCGACGCCAACACCCACGGCAACCAGCACGTCGACTTATACACCGACCATTACACCGACATTAACCCCAACCTTGACGCCCACCCTTACTCCGACCTTCACCATTACTCACACACCGCTGCCGCTCGCGGGAGCCACCTTCGTCCGTTTTTCGGCCATGTTGCTGAATGCGCCGGATTATTCCTTGGATGCCCAGACCGTCAGCGGCAGGATTGGCGGCGGGGTGGGACCTTTCACTGTAGTGGTCCATATCATTTCTCCGGATAAGACCGTTGGGAATAACGGCGAGTTGATATTCACTCCACCCGTGCAACTAGACGATACATTCTTGCTGGATGCATCTATCACAGGCAATGTCAATTTTGGATGCGATTATCAGGGTATTTGGCAGGCTTATTTTGAGATTTCGGATTCCGACGGGCACAATGCGACCAGCACTACCATCACCTGGGCGGTATCGTTCCCCCGGGTGCATGCGATTCCGTAAAAATGAACCTACGCTTTTTCTATCAAGCTTGAGAGCAGCCCAAAAACAATAACGCCAAGGCGCCAAGACGCAAAGTCGCAAAGTTATTTCAGTAATTCTTTGCGTCCCCGGCCCGCCCGGCGGGCTGTCCGGGGCGGGCTTTGCGTCATTGCGTTAAAAAAATTACTGGAATAAAGTAATAACTTTTCCCCTTGGAATTCAAGAGTAAAATACATCGGAAGTACTATTCAGAAGGAAAAGATGCCGCCCTTTGAAGAGATCGACAATACTGCCGATTGGGCCTTCCGCGTCAGCGCGCCCTCAAGCGAGGCGCTTTTTACGGAGGCAGCCGAGGCACTCTATCGTATGGCTGGAGTGCAAACGGAGGCGGCATCGGGAAAAATCCGGAAGATACTTCTCTCTGCGGACGATCCGGAAAGCTTGTTCATTCAATGGTTGAATGAGTTGATATTCCTTCTGGACCGCGAGAACCTGGCTTTGCACGAGATTCAAATAGATCATTTGACGGACACCGAGCTCGGCGCCTTCGGCCATCTTGCAGAAGTACATTCGGTCGGCAAGTATGTGAAGGCTGCCACCTACAGCGGATTGCGGATTACCCAGACGCATGGTATCTGGCAGGCGACGGTGGTGCTGGATGTTTAGTGGGAAGGATCGATGACTGCAAAACACGACTTTCGAAAGGTGGGGGAATTCCTCTGGGAGCTGCCTGCTTCCCACCGGGAGGATATGCAAACGGCGGTTTGGATTGTCGCCGACGATGAACTCCTGGAAGACGCCCTCGGCGACCTGTCGGTGGAGCAGGCGATGAACGTCGCCAGCCTGCCGGGGTTGGCGGGCAGGGTGGTGGTGATGCCGGATGTGCACCAGGGCTACGGCATGCCGATCGGCGGCGTGATGGCGGCAAAAATGGACGACGGAATGATTTCTCCCGGCGCGGTCGGGTACGACATCAACTGCGGTGTCCGGCTTCTTTCCACTTCCTTGGTTTGGGAGGAAGTGGAATCCCATATTTCGAATCTGGCAACGGTGCTTTACCGCAACTGTCCCAGCGGTGTCGGCGAGAAGGGCAGCATCCCGCTGACGGCGGAGGAACTGGACCGCGTGTGCCGCGAGGGGTCGTGCTGGGCATTGCGCAAGGGGTACGCCACCAGGAGCGATGTGGAACGCACGGAGGAAGAGGGATGCCTGGAAGGCGCCGACCCGCAGCAGGTATCACCGCGCGCCAAGGAACGCGGCCGGGGCCAGCTCGGAACGCTCGGCGCGGGGAATCACTTTCTGGAAGTGGATGTGGTGGATCAGATCTTCGATGGAAACGCGGCAACCGCGATGGGCTTGCGGGAGGGGAATCTCGTTTTGCAGATCCATTGCGGTTCGCGCGGCTTTGGCCACCAGATCTGCACCGACTATGTGCAAAGTTTTCAATCTGCCGTAAAACGCTATGGGATCGGTCTTCCGGACCGTGAGCTGGTTTGCGCGCCGGTTGAATCCCCCGAAGGGAAGGCGTACATGGGCGCGATGAAAGCCGCCGCGAACTTTGCCTTCGCCAACCGGCAACTGCTCGCCTTTCACGCCCGTCGCAGTTTCGAAGAGGTGCTGGGCGCGAAGGGCGTCCGTTGGGAACTCACCCAGGTTTATGACATCGCGCACAACATGGCCAAAATCGAAACGCACACGATCTCTGGGCGGGAGGAGAAAGTCTGCGTGCACCGCAAAGGAGCCACGCGCGCCTTCGGTCCCGGCTTCGAGGGATTGCCCCCGGTTTACCGCGCACTCGGCCAGCCGGTGCTCGTACCCGGGTCGATGGGGACGGCTTCGTGGGTGCTGCTTGGGACGCAAGGCAGCATGGAGCTTTCCTACGGATCGTGCTGCCACGGCGCCGGACGTGTGATGAGTCGATCGCAGGCCAAGCGCGAAATCCGCGGCGAGAAGCTGCGCACCGAGCTTGAGCAGCAGGGTGTATCCATCCGCGCCGGCTCGCTGCCCGGCCTGGCCGAAGAGGCGCCGCGCGCTTATAAGGACGTCGACCGCGTGATCGCAGCGGTATGCGGCGCGGGGATCGGGAAGAAGGTCGCCCGGCTGAAACCGGTGGCGGTGATCAAGGGATAGAAAAAGGAGCACCGATGAACCTATGGCTCAGATTATTCATGGCAACCCACCTGTTGGTGTACCGCCTCACCCACGGGCTTCTGGGGAGCCGCATGGCGGGTCAATCCGTGCTGTTTGCATACCATCGGCCGCAAATCGGGCAAAAACCGGATCATTCCAATCAATTACTTTCGGGACGGGGAACGGTATGTGGTCGTCGCATCGAATTGGGGGCTCAGCAATAACCCCAGTTGGTATATTAATCTGCAGAATCAACAGGCCGTGACCATCTAGGTGCTGAACGAGGTAATAAAAGTCCGGCCGGAAGACGCTGCGGGAGCGGAGTATCAAAGGCTGTGGAAATTGGTCACTGGGAATAATGATTATTACGTGCGATATCAAAAACAAACGCAACGAACCATACCGATTGTTATCCTGATTCCGGAATAATTGGAGCAAGGAAAATCAACCAGAGGATAATTAAGGCAAGGAAAAATGAAGAAAATGGAAGAACCTCAAAAGAACAATATCCCCCGCTGGCTGGAATGGGCGCGCGAGATCCAAGCTCTGGCCCAGACCGGGTTGCATTACGCCACCGACGATTACCATCGCGACCGGTACCGCAGGCTTATGAATATTGCCATGGAGATCACCACCGAGTACGGCGGGCTTCCGCGTGAGAATGTGGAGCGGGCTTTCATGGCCGCGCGCGGATATGCCACACCGAAGGTTTCCGTGCGCGGCGCCGTCTTCCGCGGCGGAAAGATTCTCCTGGTGCGCGACCGCGCCGATGGCGGCTGGTGCATGCCGGGCGGCTGGGCCGATGTGGGCGACTCGCCCTCGGCGATGGTCGAGCGTGAAGTGATGGAGGAAAGCGGATTGACGGTGCGCGCCGCCCGACTCGTGGGCGTGTACGACGCCAACCGCGAGAGCGTAGCGCTGGAAGTGCTGCATGCCTACGATCTGGTTTTTCTCTGCGACGATCTGGGTGGGGAACCGCATGCGAGCAATGAAACTTCCGACGCCGGTTTTTTTAGCCTGGAGGAGATCCCGACGCTGTCCAGCGCTCGCACCGGGCTGCGCCATTTGCGGGCGGCGTTCGCCCACAGGGAGAACTCCTCCCTGCCTACGGAATTCGATTAGCACCACTTTCGCCGTATGATTTCTAGAGCAAAAAAACCGGGGAATACGCAGATTAATCGAGAGATTCGCGGACAGTTCCTTCGATTGGCGAAAAACGTGTAAATATCCTTGCTTTTGCATCGAAGTAAAATTGAATTGGTGCTGTTTCACAGGTTGCCCGGGACGAGGAAAGTATCGTAGAATGAGGCACTTGCATCCGTAGGACGGCTGCGTGGTTTCCGCTATTATCGTCTATTGGATCGGAAAGGAGCGCACGTGTCGAATAAAATTTTGCTAACCCTTGCGATTGTCGGGGGAACCGGCTCGGAAGGCAGCGGTCTGGCCATGCGGCTGGTGCGTTCCGGTTATCGAGTCATTATCGGCTCGCGCTCGGCCCAGAAAGCGGCGGAACGGGCGATCGAATTAAACTCTACCATGGGGGAGCCTGGCCTCATTTCCGGCGCGGAGAATCTTCAAGCCGTCCGGGAAGCGGACTTGGTCATGCTGACCGTCCCCTTCGCCGCACAGCGTCAGATCATTGAAACCATCCGGCCTGCTCTGAAAGGCAAGATCCTCATCAATGTCGGCGCCTGCGTCAATCCCGACCGTCCCGCGCAGGTGGAACTTCCGCCGGCCGGATCATCGAGCCTCGAGGCGCAGGAACAACTCGGAGACGACGCGCGCGTTGTGGCGGCGTTCCAGAACGTTTCCTCGGAATACCTCAGGGATCCGGAGCGGACGATCGATTGCGACGTGTTGGTGTGCGGCGACGACGCCGAGGCGAAGGTGGCCGCCATGCATCTGGTGGAGGCCATCGGATTGGTCGCCTACGACGCCGGGCCCCTGAAAAACTCCATCGTGGCCGAAGGAATGAACTCGATCTTGGTGGGCATCAACAAACGCTACCATGCGCGGTTGGCAGGCATCCGCATCACCGGCGTTTCCCAGTAAGGGTCAAGGAACGCAAGGTTGACCGCGGGGCGTTCGCTTCTCCTCACCGCACTCCCGGATTTTCCCCTCATCCGCCCGGGCGATGACCTCGCCGGACTGATTCTGCAAACGCTGGATCGCAACCATCTTCTACTGGAATCCGGGGACGTGTTGGTTCTCGCGCAAAAGATCGTCTCCAAGAGTGAGAACCGGTTGGTCGATCTGACAACGATCACGCCCTCGCGGCGCGCCATAGACCTATCCACACTATGCGAAAAAGACCCGCGATTCGTGGAGCTCGTCCTGCGCGAAAGCCGCGATGTGCTGCGGGTGCGTCCCGGGCTCCTGGTTGTCGAGCATCGGCTGGGGTTTGTGTGCGCCAACGCCGGCATCGACCGGTCGAATGTAGGAAAAGCCGACGGGAAGGCAGAGTGGGTGCTGCTGCTCCCGGAGGATCCGGATGCCAGCTGCCGGACACTTCGTGAGCGGATCCAGCAGGCGGCGGGCGCCGTGATTGGCGTGATCATCAACGATTCCCACGGCCGGGCCTGGCGTAACGGAACCGTCGGAATGGCGATCGGCGTGGGAGGATTTCCCGCGTTGGAAGATCTCCGTGGAAGGAAGGACCTCTTCGATTACACGCTTCAGATAACCCAGGTGGCCGCAGCCGACGAGCTGGCCGCCGCCGCATCGCTCCTGATGGGGCAGGCCGACGAAGCGCTGCCAGTTATCCATGCGCGCGGCTTTCCGTATCCCCTGCGGGAATCCTCGCTGGCGGAACTCGTTCGTCCCAAAGAAATCGACGTTTTTCGGTAGTCGCCCGCACTTCGAAATAAAATTGGAGGACATTCAATATGGAGGCTGAACGGGAGGAGGATCGCGCCTGGAAGGTCGTCCGTTCCGAACCGGGGCCGGAATTGATCCTTTTCAAGACGCGTTTCGACTGGCTCGCAAATCCCCGCAATCAAAAGATCATGCGGGCGGTCATTCTCGAAGCCCGGGATTGGGTGAACGTGGTTGCGCTCACACCGCGGGAACGGATCGTCATGGTCAGCCAGTTTCGCTTCGGGGTCAGGCAGCTTTCGCTGGAGATTCCCGCCGGATTGGTCGATCCGGGGGAAACGCCGTTGCAAGCCGCCATGCGCGAGTTGGACGAGGAAACGGGATACACCGCGAGGGAATGGAAATCGCTCGGATGGTCCTTCCCCAACCCGGCTTTTCTAAACAACCGCGAGCACAGCTTTCTCGCGCTGGACGCGCAACGCACCCGCTCGCCGCATCCGGAGGATGGGGAAGACTTGGAAACTTCGGAACTTTCACTCGACGAAATCAAACATGCCCTCCAAACGGACAGCATGCGAAACTCCAATACCCTGCTTGCCCTCGCGCGGGTTTTTGACTTAAGGGATCCATAACCAACTTTTCTAAATCCCCTATTACGGCAGGCTCGCATCATCGCCTTTGACTGGAGAATTTGGTCAACTTCGGTACAATGAGCTCCGCGGAAAGCCGCTTCTTCTGATATGGATATGATCTACGCCAGACGATCGATTCGGAAATTCCGTCCCGATCCTGTGCCGGAAGATTCAATCCGGCGCTTGCTCGAAGCCGCAAACGCCGCCCCTTCTGCGCATAACACGCGGCCATGGCGCTTCGTTGTTTTGCGGGATGCGGCCGCACGTCGAACACTGGCTGAAGGGATGGCTGCAGCGTATGCGCGCGACGCTGAAGCGGACGGGATGGATCCGGAGAAAATCCGTAGCCGCAATGAGCGTTCGGTGGAACGAATTGCCAGCGCGCCGCTGGCGGTGCTCGCTTGTCTGAATGAAGCCTGCCTTCCGAAAAATGCCGGCCGCGGTGCGGAAGGGGAGCGGTTATTGCTCGTCCAAAGCGTGGCCGCCGCAGTGGAGAATTTATTATTGGCCGCGGCCGCGGAAAAATTGGGCGCGTGTTGGTTGTGCGCTCCCGCGTTTTGCCCGTCGGCCGTCACCGAAACGCTGGCGCTCCCGAACAATTGGATCGCCCAGGCATTGGTTCTGATCGGGGTTCCAGCTGAAACACCGGCAAAACCGAACGGGCATCCTCTGGATGAGGTCGTGCAATGGCGCTAGAGGAATTTGACGATTGGAGGATTGTCGCACTGGCCGGCGGTGTGGGGGGCGCGAAATTGGCGCACGGCCTCGCGCAGATTCTCCCGGCGGAAAACCTCACGGTCGTAGTCAACGTCGCCGACGATTTCGAGCTGTACGGATTGACCGTCTGCCCCGATCTGGATACGGTCTCGTATACGCTCTCCGGGATCGCGGCGCGTGAAACCGGTTGGGGAATCGAGGGAGATACCTTCCGGTGCATCGAAGCGCTGGCCAAGCTCGGCGCGCCGGCCTGGTTCCGTTTGGGCGACCGCGACCTGGCGACGCACCTTGCGCGCACGCGCTGGTTATGGGATGGTGCGACGCTCACCGATGTCACACGCCGGCTATGCGAATCCTTCGAAGTACGGCAATCGATCCTCCCGTGTACTGACGACCTTCTCCGGACGATCGTCGAAACGGACGAAGGCGACCTGGAATTCCAGGATTATTTCGTCCGCCGTGGGTTCGAACCGGCGGTGCGCGGGTTCCACCTGCGTGGATTGGACACGGCGCTCCCATCGCGGGAATTTCTCGAGGCGCTGGATGCGGCGGATGCGGTCGTTTTGTGTCCCTCCAATCCGTTCGTAAGTCTGGGTCCGATTCTCGCCCTGCCAGGCGTGCGCGAGAAAGTGGCGGCCAAAGCTGCCGTGGCGGTCGCGCCGATCATCGGCGGCCGGGCGATCAAGGGGCCGCTGGCAAAGATGTTCCACGAACTGGGCCGCGAGTCCTCCGCGGTCGAAGCGGCGCGCGAATACCGCGGGATCCTCCGTGGGTTTCTCCTCGACCGGCAGGATACCCCGCGAAAGGGAGAAATCGAGGCGTTCGGCTTTCAAGTGGGGATTGCCGACACGCTGATGGGCGACGATCTGCAAAGGAAGAATTTGGCCGCGGAAACTTTGCGCTTTATTCGAACAGGCTTGTCGGGATGAAACGATGGGTCATCGTTCCGGTCAAACGACTCGCCGCTGCCAAGTCCCGTCTCTCGCCGGCGCTTCCAGCGTGGCAACGCCGGCTGCTTGCTTGTGCGTTACTGAATCACACATTGAAAACCGTACGCGGCTTGAACGGGATCGAGGGGATCCTGGTTGTCAGCAAAGATCTGGCGGTGCGTTCGATCGCCGGAAAATACGGCGCGGTCTTCGTGCGCGAGGGGGAATGCGACGGTTTGAACCGGGCGTTGGCACGAGCCACGGACGAGGCCGTTGTACGGGGAGCGGATGCAGTGATGGTTCTTCCGGCCGATCTGCCGCTGCTCCGGGCGCGGGATTTGGTGCGGGTTTTGCGCCAGGCCCGCCGTTCGCCGTTTGTGGTGATTGCGCCGGATCGGGGAGAGCGGGGGACAAACCTGCTCTATCTTTCGCCTCCCGGGATTATAAAATTTTCCTTCGGCGAACGTTCATTCAAGAAGCATCTCCAATTGTCGCGCAGGAAAAAAATTCGCGTGAGCGTATTACGGACGTTGGCTTTTGCGCAAGATATTGATCGTCCCGAGGATTTGTCAATCCTCCGCGACCCATTTCGGTTTCCGATGCCATTGTAAATGATAATCGCATTAGAAATGCGGAAAATCTTCACATTTTCAACCTATAATCTCTTATAAAAATTACGGTTTCACGGATTCCATTTGAAGCAGGCGTTAATCTCCTTTTGTGGCCAAGGTGAAAATAATGAAATGGAATATGGGCAGAATTAACCGTACGGCAATTTGCTTGGCAGTGTTTGCATTCTTCGCACTGACAGGTTGCGGGGCACCGGCCGCGGCGAAAAAGTCCACCGCGACCATCCCCGTCTTGCCCTCTTTCCAACCGTCGGCGACCGCCACTTCGACGCCAACCGCGACACTGGTTCCGGAAAAGACCTGGAAAAGCTACGGTCCGGAAAGCGGGCTCATTCATACCCTGGCGCTGGATCCTTCGGCTCCCTCCACCCTGTATGCCGGCACGGATGACGCCGGAGTGTTTAAAAGCATCGACGGTGGCGGAGAGTGGACCGCGGTCAACAGCGGGTTGACCGCAATACACATTAACGCACTGGCGGTCGACCCTCGATCCGCGGGAACCCTCTTTGCGGGAACGGACGATGGCGGAATCTTCCGAAGCATAAACGGCGGAGATACCTGGCTTGCCTTGAACAATGGGCTGACCGCGAATCAGATTAAAGCGGTGGCGATCGATCCGGTTACCCCGACCACCCTCTACGCCGGAACCGATGTCGGTATTTTCGTAAGCATTAATGAGGGCGCAAGATGGGACCCGATCAATCAAGGTCTGTTGGATCAAAATGTCGACGCACTGGTGATAGATCCGGCAGCGCCGGCCACGCTCTATGCGGGGACGATCGGAGAGGGTGTATTCATGAGCACCAATGGCGGCGGGTCCTGGAGCGCAGTCAACAACGATTTGACCGCCGCGAATGTCTACGCCCTGACAATCGACCCATCGACGCCGGCCATTCTCTACGCCGGAACTGAGAAAGGCGTCTTTGCCACCGCGAGCGGCGGCGGGACGTGGAATGCGGTCGGCGCCGGATTCGCCGATGCCTCCGTTTCCGCCTTGGCGCTCGATCCGTCGGCGCCGGCCACCCTCTATGCAGGAACATCCAGCGGCGTCGTGTGGAAGACCACCAACGGCGGCGGGGATTGGAATACAGTTGCCGCGGGCCTATCCAGCCTCCCGATTGAAGCCCTGGTGGTCAATCCGGCGGCGCCCTCCACGCTCTACGCGGGGACGTTCGGCGGAGGCGTGTTCCAAAGCACCAACGGCGGCGAAGGATGGAAAATGGTCAACGCCGGAATGATGGATACCGATGTGAATACCATGGCGATGGACCCGTCGGTACCAAAGACGATCTATGCGGGATCAAAATATGGTGGTGTGTTTAAATCTTCCGACGGTGGACTGAACTGGAACATCGTCGATACTGGATTGACCGCACACAATATTTTGGTGTTGGCAATCGACCCGGCTACACCCGCCACGCTGTATGCGGGAACGGATCAGGGCATCTTTCAAAGCACAGACGGCGCGGGAAATTGGAAACCGCTGGATGTCGGGTTTATTAATTATCGCGCAGTGTACGCGTTGGCTGTGGATCCAATTACGACGACGAATCTCTATGCGGGCGTCTTCGGCTACGGCGTGTATTCCAGTACCAATAGCGGCGGATTTTGGAGCGTGAGCAACACCGGCTTGACCACGAATTGGGTGGACGCGATCGCGATTGATCCGGCGACTCCGACGACGATTTACGCGGGGACCAACAACGGCGGTGTATTTAAAACCACCGACAGCGGCCGGTATTGGAGACCGACCAACACTGGTTTGACAGTACTTCAGGTAAATACTTTGGCAATTGATCCCGTCACGCCGACCACACTCTATGCAGGGACAGAGAACGGCGTTTACACCAGCGCGGACGGCGGGAAAAATTGGACGCCGTGCAACACGAACTTAACATCCACTTACATCGATGCGTTGGCCGTCGATCCAGTGACGCCGACCACCCTCTATGCGGGAACGGAAAAAGGTGTGTATCAAAGCATCAACGCCGGTGGCAGCTGGAGCGCAGTCGGGACCAGTCCCCTGGATACGGAAATCAACGCCGTGATGATTGATCCTATCACGCGTACTACCCTGTACGCTGCGGCATATCGCGTGGGTGTGTTGATTTTCCAATAACGGTTACATCCCTTCCCTTGAGATCCTGCGACTCAAAACATATCGCGCCTGGTTCTCTCGCCGCTCCTGACAAGCGGGAGCGGGAAATTCGACGCGCCGCTGCGACCTACCCAACTTTGCCAGTCGAAGGCGGGTTGATTCAGAGGTGACGACCCCCTTGCCTGTTGCGTAAGCAGGAAGTGCAGGATGTGCAAGCAAGCGGACCTTTCGAAAGGAAAGCGCACTGCCGCGACAAACCGTTCCTCCCCGACCCGCGGAATTCTCGAGAAATCGGAGATAGAGGAAAGCCGTCGCGCCGGATCGATTTGGCAATAAGGGATTCGGCTCCGGTATAATGACCCAAGATTCGTCCGAGGAGATGGTTAGGAGGATAACCGGTGATGGGTGTTCATCCCGCAAATGCGAGGCAAAAGCAACCGAATTCAAGGATGTGTTTCGTATGCGGCCTGGAAAATGAATCCGGCCTGCTCGCGAAATTCTACAACGAAGCACCCGGCAAGGTGCGGGTGGATTGGACGGCGCCCGAATGCTACCAGGGATATCCGGGCCATCTGCACGGCGGGATCGCCGCCGCTCTTTTGGATGAAGCCGCCGGACGGACGGTTTTAGGCAGTGATCCGATGAGATTATTTGTAACGATGAAGATGGAAATTCGCTACCGGAAACCCGTCCCGGTTGGCGTCCCCCTCGTGATCCGCGGTGAAATGGTCCACGACCGCGGGCGGTTCGCGGAAACCCGCGCGTCGATTCAACTCCCCGACGGAACCGTCGCGGTCGAGGCCGAAGTGATGGTGGCGGAAGCGCCCGCTGAAATCACCAATATCGCCGATCTGGACCGGATCGGATGGCGCGTTTATCCGGACGAATAGGAATTCCCCGTTATCTTTTTCAGGAAATGGCGGCCGGAATTGCTCGCCACCGAGGATGTGCATTCTTTCGGAACGGAATGCAATTCGCAGTCGAATATCCAAAATCGATTTGGAAAAGACCTGATTTCCGTCCGGTATAAGGTAGAATTCCACTGGATGGCGCCTTCGAGGAAAGTGGCCTAGAACCATCCCAGGCAGAATACCGTGGGACGCCCGAAAATTGTTTTCGACCTCCTGATGAAATTCTGGCCCCTGAGCAAGCTTGCCAACCGGCTCGGGAACCAGCCCGTGGTGGGATTCCTCGTCCGGCCGCTCTTCAGCAGCGCGGAAAACGAATCCATTATTCTTCCGGTTCACGAGGCCGTCCGGGCCGAAGAGAGCGTTGTGCTTCCGCGCTCGCTCCTGGAACCGTTGATCGAAAAATCGGACGCGCGCGTGCTGTTGCATCGCTGCATATGCCGCCACGCCGAGCATTGCCAGA
>JBEKLP010000019.1:0-37823 GCA_050010135.1 Anaerolineales bacterium | reverse complement strand
GCTGCAGTAAAAATTCGGTTTTACCGTGGAGGCCGTCGTGCAACGGACGAAAGACCTCCTTAACGGCGGATCCTCGCCCAAGATCCGAGTCCGCTAACGCTCCACTGGATAAAAGGAGATACCATGCCTTTCGATATCGGCGTACCGGAACTGCTGATCATTCTCTTCATCATCATCCTGATCTTCGGGGTGGGGCGGCTGGCGCCCATCGGCAAGGAAGTCGGGACTGCCATCCGAGAGCTTCGGAAGGGATTAAGCGGGGACGAAGAACCCAAAGAACCTAAGAAGCCGGATGAGGAGAAGAAACCCAAGGAGTAGAGCGTATTTAATTTGGCCAATAGAACGACTGGGGGAGAAGCGCCTTGCTGCCACGGGGATGAATCAATTTTATATGAAGCCGCTCCGGCGGCTTTTTGTTTACGGACTTTCTATTGCCTCAGCCGATAAACCGCTTGAGAACAACGCCCACGATAAAGGCGACGGAGGCCGCGAGGCCTCCCACGGCGAGCATTTCCAATCCGTTGCGCAACGGGTTGCCATGCGTCACAATGACCTTGGCGGAACCCAAAATAAAGAGCGCCGCTCCCGACATGCCTAGAGAGACAAAAAATGCCGTCGCGGGAGGGATCGGCACAACCAACCCGGCCAGGTAGACCAGCAGCGGAATCGCCCCGGCCAGGACAAATGCGGAGTAAGTAGCCAGCCCCGATCGGAGCGGCGTGCGCTCGTCGGGCAGCAATCTCAACTCGTCCACCATCATCGCATCCACCCAGCGCCGGGGATCGCGGCTTCGAATTTCCATAAGCCTACGCGCTTCCTCGTCTGAATATCCCTGTTTGCGGTAGATCTCGATCAGTTCCCGTTTTTCCCCGTCCGGAAAGTGCTCCACTTCCCAGGCTTCGCGGGATTTTTCCTTCTCGTAATATTCGCGTTCGCTGCGGAGGGAGAGGAAACTGCCGAGGGCCATGGAAAAACCGTCGGCCAAGAGGTTGGCCAGGCCCATGATCATTACCACATTCAATCCCAACTTGGCGCCGGCCACGCCGCTCACCACCGCGAAACTGGTCATGATGCCGTCCAGGCCGCCCAGCACCATGTCGCCGATGTATTGCGATCCGGCACCGCCGTGTTCCTCCGCGGCGGCCCGGGCGATGGCTTCCGGCGTATGCGCAAGTGCGGAAGCGGATACATCGCCGCGGTCGAAGGAAAGACGGGCGAGCGAAAGTCGATTGACGACGGGTTTCTTCTTGGTGACCATCCATTCCTCGCTGCAAGGTGAAGGGCAAAAAATCAATAGACAGGATTTATAGGATTGACAGGATTAGATTTTTATTTTCATCCGCCCTTGTTCTTTCCGTGTAATCCGTTTTCCTTCCGTGAAATCCGTGTACTGTTTTTTTTTTTTTCAGCGGCCGCGGTTTAATTCGCAAACCGGATATTGAGGACGTCGCCGTCGCGGACGGGATACTCCTTACCTTCCAGGCGGAGTTTCCCTTTGGTGCGCGCTTCGGCCAGACCCCCGAGGGCTGTAAGGTCGTCGTAGTGCACCACCTCGGCGCGGATGAAACCTTTTTGCATGTCCGTGTGGATTGCGCCTGCGGCTTCGGGCGCAAGTGCGCCACGGCGCACCGTCCATGCCCTTACCTCGTCCTCGCCGACGGTGAAGAACGATAGCAGCCCGAGCAGGTCGTACGACAGGCGGATCACGCGGTTCAACCCCGGCTCGGCGATTCCATATTCGGAGAGGAAGGTGCGCATTTCCTCCTCCGGCATCTGCGCGATTTCCATTTCGAGTTTACCCTGAATGCCCGCCGTCCCGTAACCCCGGCGGGCGGAGTCCGGATTCGATTCGCGGAGGGGGGTTTCCTTCTGGCTTTCACCGAGGTTCCATAAAATCAGCATTGGTTTGCGGGTAAGCAAGCCGTGTCCGGAGAGCCCGCGCTCTTCATCCGGCGAGAGATTCATCTCCCGCAGGGGTTTATCCGCCTGCAGGTGAGCGTGCAATTTTTCGAAGAGTTCGATATCCTTCTGGGCCTGAGCTTTATCTTTGGCGGCGCCCTTGCGCAGATCGTCCTGGAGCCGTTCGAGCTTCCGTTCGACGGTGATCAGATCGTTGATCAGCAATTCGCCGTCCATCGCGGCGGCGTCGCGCGCAGGATCAATCAAACCGAGCGGATGAGGCACGGTGGAATCCTCGAACACCCGGACGACGTGGAGCAGGCCGTCCATCTGCCGCAATTCGGCCAGGAGCGAGCCTTTCAGCTCGCCGCGAGTCGTGGGGTTGCTTTCGATCCCGGCGATGTCGGAGTACGTCACCTGGGCATAGATGGTCTTGCGGGGATGGAACAGGGCCGAGAGCGCGTCCACGCGCGGATCCGGAACCGGGACGACGGCGGTGTGCACTTCGAAGCGGCCTCCGCCGATCATCGTGCCGGTGGGGGCGTGGCCGCGGGTGAGCGCGTTGAAGACGGTTGTTTTTCCGGATTGCGGAAGCCCGATGATTCCGAGTCGCATAAAAATTATTCCCGTGATCGTGATATCTGGAGATATCCAGAAACGTAAACTGCCGTAAGATTTTCCGCGCCCATCAGCAACTTTGTTCGGTTCCGATCTTTATCGAAAAGATTATAGCATGCAGCCGGCCGCCCAAGCCGCCGCGCTTGTCGTTCCGACGGAAACATATGGATTGGGCGGAATGATCGTCGACCGGACTTCGGGTAGAATGGGAACGGATGACCAAGAATTCCATGGAAGAAATTCGTATCTTCACCACAGGGAACAAACCATTCAGAAGGCTCCGCCCCAATCCGGGAACATGGACCGGAAGTGCGTTGCGGGTTGCTTTCTCGGCGGCAGCCATCGCGCTGGCGGGTACGGGATGCGGCAACCTGACCTTGGAAACGCCCCCCGATAAAATTTCGACAACAACTTCGACGGATAATTTCACGAACGGTCCACCTCCCGCCCGCAGCGAGGTTCCCATGAACCGCAACCATCGTCTCGTCGGGTACTACGCATCCTGGAATGTTTACGAACGGGCCGTGTTCCTCACCAGGATTCAGACGGACAGGATCACCCACATCAATTACGCTTTTTCCAATATCAGCCCGGAGGGAAAGTGCGTGCTGGGCGACGTGGATGCCGACACCCAGCGATTCTACGGCGTAGGCAACAGCATCGATGGAACGCCGGATACGATCGACGGCGCGCGGGGGGCCTTCCACCAGTTGGTGCTCCTGAAGCAGAAAAATCCGAATTTAAAGGTGCTGATTTCCGTCGGGGGATGGACGTGGTCGGAACACTTTTCCGATGCGGCGCTCTCGGAGGAATCCCGCCTGGAGTTCGTAAAGTCCTGCCTCGACTTGTATCTGGTCCGGTACGGGGACGCCTTCGACGGGGTGGATATCGACTGGGAATTTCCGGTGAGCGGGGGGCTGAAGCCCGGACGCCCGGAGGATAAACACAACTTCACGCTGCTGCTGGAAGAATTCCGCCGCCAGATGGACGCACTGCAACAAACCACGGGACGGAAATATCTGCTGACCATCGCGGGTCCCGCATCGCCGGAAGCGATGGGGCGCATCGAGCTGAGCGAGATTCACAAGGAGCTGGATTGGATCAACCTCATGACCTACGACTTTCACGTCGCGGCCGAGCCGGCAACCGGATTCTTATCGCCGCTGTATGGGTCGCCGCGGGATCCGGATCCGAATTCCAAGAATTTCCTGAACGACAACGCCGCCGTGCGCGGATACCTCGCCACCGGCGTGCCCGCGAAGAAAATCGTGCTGGGCATTCCGTTCTACGGCCGTGCCTGGCAGGGCGCCACCGGCGACGGGTTGTTTGCGCCGGCCGCGGGACCCGCACGCGCCAAGTATGAATCCGGCTACATGGATTATGCGGAACTAGTAAACGGACCGCTGCAAAACTATCAACGCCAATGGGACGGTGACGCGAAAGTGCCCTGGCTGTTCGACCCGGCCAGCGGCACCTTCATCACCTATGACGACGCCGAATCCATACAGTGGAAAGTTAAGTACATTCAAGAAAACGGTCTGGGCGGCGGGATGATCTGGGAACTGGGATTGGACGGAGGAAAACTTCTCGCGCCGCTGGCAGATTCCCTTTTCCGGTAGAATCCGTTTATTGGACCGCTTCTTTCGGTGCAACGTGCATTTTATTCCCGGCGGTATTGACCGGCCGAAAGCGCTCGACTATACTCGGACGGGATTGCCGAAGTGGCGGAACAGGCAGACGCGCACGACTCAAAATCGTGTCCCGCTCGGCGGGATGAGGGTTCGATTCCCTCCTTCGGCACAGGAAAGCTTTTCCCTTGTCCGTACCTCTGGGGCGCTGCGATGAGCAAATGCTGTGCGGCGCCCCGCAACGTTTCTTGCGAGGCGGGATGAACCGGTTCCTTTTATTGGGTCTCGGCACCATCGCCGGCGTGATCCTCGGCGCATGGTATGGCTGGTCGGTCAGTCCCATCACGTACACCGAAACTTCGCCGGACGAACTGCGCCCCGAGTTTCGTGCCGATTACGTCCTGATGGTGGCCGAAACTTATTCCTCCGACCACGACCTGGGGCAGGCGGCGGTAAAGCTTTCGCGCCTGGGACAGGCCGACCTGGCCGGATTGGTGCGGCAAGTGGCGCAGGCCTATGAGGCGGCCGGATACCCGCAGGAGGACCGTGACCGGCTCAACGCATTGGCCGACGACCTGGCCCGTTATTCGACGCTTCCCTCGGCGGCGCCATGAAAAGATCCCTCCCGTATCTCTGGACGGTGGTGGGGCTGCTGCTCGGTTTTGCGCTGGGGCTGGGATATGCCTGGGAGATCCAGCCCGCGAAGTTCCGCGGCGCGGAACCCACCTCCCTGCAGCCCGTCTATCGCGGCGAATATATCCTGCTGATCGCCTCAGCCTACCAGGCTACCGGAAATTTGGAATACGCGCGCACGCGGCTGGCGCTTTTCCCGGAGCTCGGACCGGACACGCTGAGCTCGCTGGCCCAGCAGGTGGTGGCCGCGGGAGGTCCGCAGGACGCGGCGCGCGGCCTGGCGCGACTGTCGGTGGTTTTGCGCGAGCAAACCCCTTCGCCATCGGTGGAGCTCGCGCTTGCCACATCGAGAGCCGCTCCCACGATACGGGCGACCATCACCCCGGAGTCGACGCTGGCGTTGACGATTCCCTTCCTGCCGACCGGCACGCGCAGTCCCACGACCATGTTCTCTCCGACGACGAATCCGGACTTCGTGCTTGTCTCGAAGCAGCAGGTATGCAACCCGCTGATCGTTCCGCCTCTGATCCAGGTGATTGTGAAAACGGCCGACGGCCGGGGAGTCCCCGGCGTGCAGCTCCGGGTGCAATGGGAGGGCGGCGACGGAGGATTTGTCACCGGAATGAAGCCCGAGCTCAGCCCGGGGTACGCGGATTACACCATCGAGCCGGGAAAGATTTACCAGATTACAATCGGAAACGGTCTGACCGTGGTCCGTGATCTGACCGCGCCGACCTGCCCGGCAGCCACACCCATCCTCGGAGGGCGGACGCCGGTGGCCGGAACAGGCGCGGCCGGTCCTTTTATCGGTTCGTGGAGGCTGGAATTCGAGATGCGGTAGAAGAGATGAGTATGTTCTTCTTTCTTTTTCCCCTCATCATCGGTTTTACTTTCAATGCGTTGAGTGCTTTCACTGCCGACTTTTCTCGAAAATGGGGCAACCGGTGGGGTTCTCTGGTGACGGTTTTATTTCGGGATATCCTCGGCATTCCGGTATGGGCGATCGGTTTTTGTTTGGCGTCCTTGGCACCCTCTCCATATCTCTTCGGTCGCACGTCGGGAATTGAAATCGCAGGCTGGTGCCTGATCGCCGCAGGCGGGTTAATCATTGTCGTCGCATTGATCAGCATCCGGCTGCGATCGTTGGCGCCGACCGCGAAGGATGCGCTCGCGTCCAGCGGGATGTACGCCCGCGTCCGGCACCCCATCCATTCGGGGACGATTCTGGAATTCCTCGGATTGGTTCTCGTCCGACCGAGCGCGACACTCGGGTTGGCGTGCGCCCTGGGGGTTATCTGGGTGCTTGTACAGACAATGTTCGAAGAGCGGGATTTACTGCAACGAATTCCGGAATACCGGGAGTATATGGATCGGGTGCCACGGTTCTTCCCCCGAATCGGATAAAATTGTCAAAGATCTGAAAGATAAACCGCCGGAATATGTTATTCCGAACTCGACCCCCCAAAAATGGAGGAATGATCTCCCATGCGCCTACGAATGTTCCGAGTGGATGCCTTTACTAACCAGGTGTTCCATGGCAATCCTGCCGCCGTCATCCCGCTGAGACAATGGCTGGATGATGACCTTTTGCAGAAGATCGCCGCCGAGAATTATTTTTCGGAAACGGCGTTTTTCATACCGATCCAGTCCGGGTTTCATTTGCGGTGGTTTACCCCCGTTGCGGAAGTTCCGCTGTGCGGCCACGCCACGTTGGCGACGGCGTTCGTAATTTTCAACTTCCTTGCACCGACAAAAAAGCTCATCCATTTCCATACGCTCGGCGGCGACCTGCACGTCAGCCGGAAAGGTGACCTGCTGATGCTGGATTTCCCCCGGTATGTACCGCAACGTTGCGATGCGCCGGCTCTCCTGACGGAGGGATTGGGCCTCCCGCCGAAGGAAGTGTGGAATACCCGGGAAGATAAAAATTATTATGCGATCTTTGAAACCGCCCGGGAAATCCGTTCGATGGCTCCTAAAATGAATATCCTGGAAAAATTACATCCCTACCAGGTGGCGGTCACCGCCCCGGACGATACCGTGGATTTCGTCTCGCGCTTCTTCGCCCCGTCGATCGGCATTCCCGAGGATCCCGTCACCGGTTCAATGCATTGCGCGCTGATCCCTTATTGGGCGAACCGCCTGGGGAAAACGATCTTGCAGGCCCGGCAGGTTTCCGACCGCGGCGGCGATCTATATTGCGAGGATCGTCCGGCCGAGGGACGGGTGCGGATTTCCGGGTGTGCCGTGCTCTCGCTGCGCGGATATATTCCCGTTTAAGAAGGTCCGTTGGGGAAAAACATAGCGCCGCCGCCCTTCTCCTCCCCGGGCCGGTGTACAATGGATCAATGAGATTTCAAAAATCCAGGGACAAATAATTCTCGGCATATCCTCCTTTATCTCCCTTATGTCGCTCAAGTCTGAGGTTGCTTCACCCCCGTCGGGTTTCTACCGGCACTTTGGAAAACGGCTGCTGGATATCATCCTTTCCATCATCGCCACTGTCGTCCTGTTTCCCTTCTTCTTGATCATCGCCATCGCCATCCGATTGGAAACTCCGGGGCCGATCTTCTACGTCCAGGACCGTCTGGGGCTGCGCGGGAAGATTTTCCCGGCGATTAAATTCCGGACGATGACCCACGCCGAGCGGATACCGGATCACGAAATACTCTCGAACGATCCGGACGTGACGCGCGTGGGGGCATTCCTGCGCCGGTATAAACTGGATGAGCTCATCCAACTGGTGAACGTCTTGAAAGGCGAGATGTCCGTCGTCGGGCCCCGGCCCGCGCTGCCCCGCCAGCTTGCCGAGTACGACGAGAACGGGCGCAAACGGCTGCTGGTTAAACCCGGCCTTTCGGGGCTGGCGCAAATCAACGGCAACATCTACCTCTCCTGGCCAGAACGGTGGCAATATGACGCGCGTTACGTCGACAATTGCTCGCTGGCACTTGATTTATGGATCATCTGGCGTACAATCGCTGTCATGACCTTTGGCGAAGAAAAATTCCTCCATTCCCCGACGGGCAAAAAGGTTTAAGGTTTCTCCCATGCCGGAAACTGCCGGACCGGCGATTATCCTGGCCGGAAGTGTCAACAGTTCCTACCGCACGCTGCAGGCGCTCGTCCGAAACCGGATGAACGTAGTCGGCGTCCTCGGCCTGAGTCCGCTGCGCTCCGCAAACGTCAGCGGATATGCGCGGATGGACTCGCTCGCGCAGGAGGCCAATCTCCCGTTCATCGAATTTGAGGATCTCAATGCGCCCCGGATCGTCGACGCTGTGCGGAAGTGGGCTCCGGACGTATTTTTCATCGTCGGCATTTCGCAACTGGCGAAGGATGAGCTGCTTTCCATCCCCCGTCTTGGCTGCGTAGGGTTTCATCCCACCCGCTTGCCCGAAGGGCGCGGCCGCGCGCCCGTTTCTTGGATGACGCTCGAGGGGCGGCCGGGAGCGGCCACCTTCTTTCAAATGAACGCGGGCGCCGACGCGGGGCCGATCCTGGTGCAGGAGCCTTTCGCAGTGGACGCGACGGATTACGCCTCGGATGTGACGGAAAAACTCGAGGCGGCGATCGACGCAGCGCTGGACCGGTGGCTTCCGCGGCTGAAGCGGGGCGAGTGGAAAGCCGCACCACAGCCGGAAGATCGGGCGACCTTTTACGGCAAACGGAATCCCGAGGACGGGCTGATCGATTGGAATTGGCCGGCGAAAAGAATTCACGCGCTCATCCGGGCCACCTCGCACCCGTATCCCGGCGCATATACCTTCGTCGATAACCGGAAATGCATCGTCTGGCGCGCGGAACTGGAATCCAAACTGCTGTACCACGGCGTGACGGGAAGGATCGTGCATTTCGAAGAAACCAAGGGGACGCTTGTGCAAACCGGCGACGGGCTGCTATGGCTGACCGAGACGGAGTTTGAATCCTCCGAAGGCGGAGAGAAGCAGCCGAAACTGAGGGTCGGCGCGCTGCTGGGATATCAATCCGGCAACGAAATCCAACTCCTGAAGAAGCGCCTGTCCGATCTGGAAAGCCGCGTGGAGAAACTGGACCACGCGCACGGAGCATCCCGGAAGAAACCATGAAAATTCTTGTAATCGCAACCCATCCCGACGATGAGGTGCTCGGTTGCGGCGGAGCAATCGCCCGCCACATCGCGCGCGGCGATCGGGTGGAGGTGGTGATCGTCACCCGCGGCGCCCCGGAGCTGTATTCCGAGGGCCAGGTGAACGTCCTGCGCCAGGAATTGCACGCGGCCCATTCCATCCTGGGCGTATCCGTCGCACATTTTTTGGATTTTCCAGCGCCCAGGCTGGACACGGTTCCGCAGCATGAGCTGGCGGACTCCATCGGCGCGCGGATCCGGGAGTATCAACCGGAGACGGTGTACTTTCCCCACCGGGGCGATCTGCATTCGGATCATCGCGCGGTATTCCAATCCACCCTGGTGGCTTGCCGGCCGATCGGATCTCAATCCGTCCGGCGGCTGCTTTCGTACGAGACGCTTTCCGAAACGGAATGGGCCGCCCCGATCGGCCAGGAGGCCTTTCTGCCAAACGTATTTATCGACATCGCGGAGTTTCTGGAAAAGAAGAAGCAGGCGATGGCCGCGTACCGAAGCCAGTTGAAGGAGTTTCCGCACCCGCGCTCGCTGCAGTCGATGGAATCCCAGGCGCGGCTGCGCGGTGGAACGGCGGGTTTCCAGGCGGCCGAGGCGTTTCAATTAATTCGGGAACTCAATCCGTAATTTTTTTTGCCCCAATGCCGACTTAATATCATGCCCGCGGAATCCCGCCCCAGCGGGGTGTGCCGGGCGTATATACCGACCCTATCCTATTAAAAAAGAATGGATTCTAGGGCCCCGTAAATATCGGCGCGCGCGGCGGATTACCGGTGCGGTACCAGGAAATATTCAAGGCGGGGCCGGGATCCGTTTTGTAGTTGATCCGGTAGTGGCCGACGACGAGATCCAGGGGAATCCCCCACCGCGCGCGGATATCGTTCACCAGGAGGACGAGCGCCTGGAGTTGCGCATCGGGATAATCCTCCCAATACCGGTATCTGAAAGACATGAGATAGTCCTCGTAGATCAAACCCTTATACCCGGTCGGATCGACCAATTGGCCGTCGTTGACCAATTCGATCCCGACGGATTGCAGGTAGGGTTCAAGGAACTTTCCATCCAGCCCTTCGCAAAGCGGGCACGAAGGAACGCATACCGACCGGCTGCCGCCGCAACTGGCATGGAAGGCGCCGAGACTTTCGGGAACCATTTGGTAAATCTGTCCGTCGCGGTCGATGATGTAGTGGGCGCTGGTTGCATTCGGCTGCTGGAATTCACCGATTGTCGCAACGAGGGTTCCGCGCGTGGCGTGCAGCACGATTCCGCGCGGGACGTTCCCGGCGATGACGTTACAGGAGGGCTTGACAATGACCGGCTTGGAGAGTCTCGATTGCGTCTGCGCGCTAATATCTGTGGAAAGCGGTAAATTCGCCAGCGCGTGAAGCCTGTCCTGGGCATTCACCATCTGATTGATCTTCGTGCAGGATTGGATGTAGGCTTGGGTGTCCGTCGCAGATGCCTGCGGCGTGACGGTCCCGGATGGGGTTTCCTGGGGGATTGCAGTAGCGGCGGACTGGACAGCGCTGTCGCTCGAAATCAATTGATCGAAAGTTTTTCCGGACGTGCCGTAGATCACCGGATAAATTTTTGGATTGGAATACGGGTAAACCCGGGGAAGAAAATAACGATCGGCGTCTCCGAGGTGCACCGAACGGTCGGTGCGCGTATTTCCAGCAAGGGCGAACTGATATCCGATGGATTTAATGACCTGGACGGCGCCGGTAGTAAAAGAATCGAAAGGAAAGGCAAACCCGATCGGCGTGCGCCCCATTTTTTGGGTGATGATCTGCCGGGCGGTCCCGGCGTCCTGGCGTTGCTCCACGGCGGTGATCGTGGCGTAATCCGGATGATAGACTCCGTGGCTTTCCACCGAGATCAATCCCTGGTTGGACCAATCCTTGAGTTCGTTCCAACAAACCTTATTCTCCATCCCGCACGCGTCGTTGATCATATTGGTCACGACGAAGAACAGGGCATGAAAGTGATATTGCTTCAGGACGGGGATGATGTTGTTGGAATAATCGTCGTGTTCAGCGGTGCCAAGGTCGAACGATAATACGACGGATTTAGCGGGGATGTTTTTTCCTTCGAGAAACGCAGAGAGCTGCTCGGCGCTGAGGGTTGTAAATCCGTTCTCCGAGAGCCAGCGAATCTGCGACAGGAACCACTCGGTCGTCATCTGGACATCGCCGTCATGATAGGTCGTGTAATGGTATTCGATGATGGGAATTTTTTCCGCGAAAACCTCGGGGGTGGGGGAAGGCGTTGGGGATGGGGTAGGACTCGCGGTGAAGGTGGCAGTCGAAGTGGCGGTGGGCGACGGGTGGAAAATGGTCGGCGTCGGAATTTGCGTGGGGGAAGGCTGACTCCCGCAGGATGCGCACAGGATCAGAAGACAGATGATCGCCGCTCCGGCCGAGCGGAATCGGGGGCGATTGCTCTTCCGCGCCGGGCCGGGCATTCGACCTGCAGAGAGCCGGGCGGGTGGTCGCGCGGAGGCAAGCGAAGGATCGGAATTGGAGGAAGAGTTTCGGAGCATGGGAAAAAGAGAAACGCAAAAGGATTATACCTGATCGATGCGTCCCCAAGAGACAAAGTTCGATTAAGGACCGGGGCTTTTTGGAAACGTCGCGGGGAGAGCCCGGCGATCGGATCGGGGGAGCGATTCCTTCTTGCATTCTGACGCCGCGGTGGTAGACTAGTTCTTATAATTGCCGGAGTTCCGCCGAGACCGTCTCGGGAGGATGGATGGCCCCAGCGCGTATTTTGTGCATCGACGACGAAAAGGAAATTATCGATCTGATCCGGCTCATTCTCGCCCGGAAAGGATACGACGTGGAAGGGGCAATCAGCGGCGAGGAAGGGCTGGCGAAAGCGCGCTCCTGGAAACCCGATCTGATCCTGTTGGACCTGATGATGCCGGACGTGGACGGCTGGGAGGTCTTTCACCGCATTCGCGCGGACGAGTCGCTGGCGGGGATTCCAGTGATTGTCGTGACGGCGCGGGCCCAAAGCATCGACCGCGTGCTGGGGCTGCACGTGGCCCGCGTGAACGATTACATTTCCAAACCGTTCACCCCGCAGGATTTAGTCGAAAGCGTGGAACGGGTGCTGGCTCGGAAGGCGGCCGGAGGCGAAACCGCAAAGTAGTTTGACGGCCGATCTGCAGGGAGTTAAGCGCGCCGGAAACGGCGCGCTTTGGTTGATAATCCATGCCGGAAGCAGAACTTACCCGATCGTTGCGGCGGATGGCCGCGGTACGGATCGTTCCGGGAGGCGTTGAGCTTGCCCGGCGCGTCCGCATCTGCCGCGGAGAAGGCGGAAAATTCCTCGGCCTGATGTTCCGGTCGCGCCTTGGACGGGACGAAGGCGCCGTGCTGATTTACACCCGGCCTTCCCGGACGATGACGTCCATCCACATGTTCTTCGTCCCATTCCCGCTGGGCGTGTTCTGGCTGGATTCCCATGGGACGATTGTCGACCGGGTGCGGGCGCTCCCCTGGCGCCCGTATTATGTTTCTTCCGTTCCCGCCTGTTACGTTCTGGAATTGCATCCGGCGGCGCTGGACCTCCTCCAGATTGGATATCGGGTAGAGTTTTATGAAACGAATCCTCGCCCTTAGCTGGATTTTGCTGTTGGCGCTGTCGCCGGCCTCTCTCGCCCGCGCCCAGGCGGGCGGCCCGGTTTACGTCGTGCAGGCGGGTGATTCCTATTGGGCGATTGCGGACACTTTCAAGGTGACGCTGGACGATCTATTGAGCGCAAACGGGCTGCAAGCCAATCACGTACTTAATCCGGGAGACCGGTTGATCATCCCCGGATACGATGGGATCCAGGGAATCCTCTCCACCCGGACGGTGCAACTGGGCGAGACGCTTCCTATCCTGGCGCTGCGTTTCGGCATTTCGGAAGACACCCTGTTGCGGTTGAACCGGCTGGTCAACCCGGAACGGCTCTACGCGGGTCAGCCGCTGATCGTCGTCGAGCCGGAGGCGGGCGCGGCCGGGCCGGCGCTGCGCGAAACCGGCCAGACCATTTCGCTGTCGGCCGGAACGCCGCTCCTGGCGGTGGCGGCCGCCGAAGGAAAAAACCCCTGGGAGCTGGCCGCCACCAATGGTCTTTCCTCGACGGCCGACCAATTCTCCGGACAGACGCTGCTGGACCTCGGCGGCGCTCCGCCGCTGCGTGCCTGGCCCGCTCCGCTTACCGACATCTCCTTCAGCTCCCTGCCGTTGGTTCAGGGAACGACGGAAGAGATCACCCTCGCCTTGCCCCAGGGTTCTCAGGCGGAGGGGACTCTCGGTGATTGGACGCTGATGTTCCGCCCTTTGAACGACGGGCTGGCGGCATTGCAGGGGATCTATGTCGAATCCAAACCGAAAACCTATCCCCTGATTTTAAAGATGACCCTGAAGGACGGCCGGGTGATTTATTTTCAACAGGACGTCCTCCTGGTGAGCGGCGATTACATTACGGAAGCCAGCTACTTGACGGTTCCGCCCGAGACGCTGGATCCCGCGACGATCCAATCCGAATCCAACCTCATGCAATCCGTTATCGCTCCCTTCACCGAGGAGCGATATTGGCAAGGGGTATTTTTGCGCCCCCTCGCCGGGGGGATTTCATCGCTTTTTGGCAACTGGCGCGCTTATAACGGCGGGGTTTACGCGACCTTCCATAGCGGAGTGGATTTTTACGCCCAGGAGAAGGCGCCAATCCATGCCCCCGCGCCTGGGCGGGTTGTCTTTGCCGAGCATCAGGTCATCTGCGGAAATACCACCGTTATCGATCATGGCTGGGGGGTCTACACCCGATACTGCCACCAGAGCAAGATCGAGGTGCAGGTTGGGGATATGGTCCAGGCCGGCCAAGTGATCGGGCTGGTCGGCCACACCGGAAGGGCGGACGGTCCACACCTGCATTGGGAAGTCTGGGTGGGCGGGGTGCAGGTGAATCCGCTGGAATGGCTGGCCCAGACTTTTCCATAATCGAACGCTTGCCGACTTCCGGAAGTCCTGTATCGGTCATTCCCTCTCCGATAGAAAAAACCTCCCGCTGACGGAAAAAGCCGGAGGTTTTTTTATCCACGATGAATTGCCAATGGAAGGATTACTTTTTCTTGGTGGTTTTTTTACCCCGTCGAGAGGGCAGGCGGGTAGGAGTGTTCGGGGCCGAAGACCGATATCCCTTTTCTGATCCACCCGCCCGGGGAGGTTCCTCTCCATTGAGGATTTTTTCCGCGCGTTCCGCCGATGCTTCCGGCACCATGACGCTGACTTTGCTGGCAACCCCCATGTACATTCCCAGCGTGCTGCTGGTGTTCGGCCCGATGAGTACGGCGGAAATGCCTTGAGCCTCAAGCCGGCAACGGAAGATATCCGCTTCGGCCCAAGCGTCGAACTTTGCGACTTCCACAAAGGATGGTTTCATGCAATCTTCCTCCGGCAGGGCGCCGTTCGTGCGCATTGTACAATGGCCCGGTGATTTGGAATATCCCTGGCGGGAAACCGGGGAAAAAGGAAGAATGGAACAGTACTCCCGGCCGTTGTCTGCCGAGCAGTAATACTCCGAAGGAGATTCCTTTGAAAATGTACCGCCGAAGGAAGAGAGTGATTCGTTCCGGTATAATCCGATTTCACCCCGGAAGAACGTGGAACGGCCGGGAGCCGGTTTTCTGTGGAGGGATCCATGTATAAAACGATTCGTTGCGGCGAAGTACGCACCGAAGACGTCGGCAAGGAGGTCACCCTGGCGGGTTGGGTCGACCGTTGGCGCGATCACGGCGGGGTGATCTTTCTGGATGTGCGCGACCGCTGGGGGGTTGTCCAGGTGACGGCCAATCCGGCGCTGTCGGCGCAGGCCCACAAAGCCGCTTCGGAAGCGCGCAACGAATTCGTGATCCAGATCCGCGGCTTCGTCCGCCGCCGGCCGGCGGGGATGGAAAACCCGAACCTCGAAACCGGTGCGGTGGAGGTGGAGGCACGCGAGGCGGTCATCCTCAACCCATCGCTCACGCCGCCTTTCAATATCAACGAGGATGCGCCCGTCGACGAGAACGTGCGCTTGAAATACCGCTACCTCGACCTGCGGCGCCAGCGCCTGCAGCGCAACCTGGTCCTGCGCCACAAGGTCACCAAATTCATGCGTGATTATCTCGATGCACGCGGGTTCATCGAGGTGGAAACGCCGATCCTTTTCAAAACCACGCCCGAAGGGGCGCGCGATTATCTGGTGCCGTCGCGCGTTCACCCCGGATGCTTCTACGCTCTTCCGCAAAGCCCGCAGCAACTCAAGCAACTGCTGATGGTGGCGGGCGTCGAACGGTATTTTCAGATCGCGCGCTGCTTCCGCGACGAGGACCAGCGCGGCGACCGGCAGCCGGAATTCACCCAGCTCGATTTGGAAATGTCGTTCATTCACCGCGACGACGTGCTGGACACAGTGGAGGGACTCTTCACCGAGCTGATCCCGGCCGTCGCGCCGTGGAAGAAAATCTTCAAGCTTCCCTTCCCACGGCTTTCCTGGACGGAGGCGATGGAGCGTTACGGGGTGGATAAACCCGACCTGCGCTTCGGGATGGAGCTGCTTGATGCCGGCGCCGCATTTGCCAAGAGCGAGTTTATAGTGTTCCAGGATGCCTTGAAGGGCGGCGGCGTGATCAAATGCATCGTGGCGCCCGGCTGCGCGGCCTACAGCCGCAAGGACGTGGACGACCTGACGGCGTTTGCCCGCGAGCAGGGGGCCAAGGGTCTCGCGACTGTGGCATACACCGGCGAGGGCTTTAAAGGATCGGTCTCCAAGTTTGTTTCCGCGGACGAGGCCGAAGAGCTGCGTCAGCTCACCGGCGCCGCCATCGGGGATCTGGTCCTGCTGGTGGCCGACGAAAAGACGGTCGCCAATCAAACCCTCGGCGCGTTGCGGCTGCTGTTCCGCGACCGGCTGAACCTTGCGGCGAAGGATGTGATCGCTTTCGCCTGGGTGCTGGATTTTCCGATGTTCCACTGGAACGTAGAGGAGAAGCGCTGGGAGGCGGAACACCATCCGTTTACCATGCCCAAGGAGGCCGACCTTCCCAAGATCGATTCCGATCCGGGCGCGGTCCTCTCCGACGCCTATGATCTGGTGGGCAACGGGTTCGAACTGGCGTCGGGTTCGATCCGTATCCATCGGCGCGACATCCAACATAAGGTATTCGAGCGGCTGGGATTGAGCGAGGCGGATATCCAGGGACGGTTCGGGCACCTGCTGGCGGCATTCGAATACGGCGCGCCGCCGCACGGTGGGATCGCGCCGGGAATCGACCGGCTGGTCATGGTCCTGGCCGACGAACCCAACATCCGCGAGGTGATCGCCTTCCCGAAGAACCAGCAGGCGATCGACGTCATGGCGGACGCGCCCTCTCCGGCCGAACCGCGCCAATTGAAGGAGCTGCACATCCGGCTGGCGGATGATTGATCCGTAGACAATTTTCCCTTCCAAAGGGTGTCGGGTAATTGCGGCTTGCGGGCAATGGTGGTATAAGAACCGCGCCCTACCGTGTTCGTGATGTTGCACCACGATTTTGAGCCAACACTTTGTAAAGGGGAGCCTGTTCTCACGAGGGCGAAGCGATAGGCTTTGGCCAAGGCTGGACCCGACGGCCGGTTCCCACCTGCGAAAGCAGGTTCAAAATCCCGCAGCACACGGCATGGCGGGGTCTTTTATCCATAATCGAATCGCCGGTATTTGGCCGGCGATTTTATTTATCTGCTTGTTGGCTGGATTTTTGTACACGGATCGCACGGATAGAAGAACACGGATTACACGGAAAAAACCAAAATAAAATTCCAAAAAAATCAACCCGTTTATACTCGCTTGAAGTCATAGGAAAGAAACGGATTGGATAGAAGTATAAAAATATTTCCGTGTTCTTCGTGTTCTTCGTGGAAAAGGATTTTTTAATCCGGCCGGGCAATTAATCCTCGAGGTTTCCCTGCAAGCTCCACGCCGAGGTGCGGGTGATTTCAACCGGGGCGAGCTGCGCCGTCCAATTGCGGGATGGATCGTCGAAGAAGACCGGCCGGTTGGTGCGCGTTCGACCGTACCAACGGTCTTTATGTTTTCCTTCCACCAGTACTTCCAGGATTTCTCCGAGCAGCGCGGCATTCTTCTCGACGGCAATCGATTCCTGCAAATCCTCGAGCGCCCGAAAGCGGCGCATCTTTTCCTCCGGCGGCACGTCGTCGGGATAATTGCGCGTAGCAAAGGTATCCGGCCGGGGGGAATAGCGCGCCAAATGGGCGGTGTCGAGCCGCAGTTCGGCGAGCAAGTCGGACGTTTGTTGGAATTGCGCTTCCGTTTCCCCGGGGAAACCCACGATGATGTCGGTTGCGATGGATGCATGCGGAATGTACTTGCGGATCCGGCCGATCAGCCGGCGATATTCTTCCGCGATGTAGCCGCGCTTCATCCGCGCCAGCACCTCGTCGCTGCCGGCCTGAAGGGGCACTTCGATGTGTTCGCACACTTTGGGAAGCGCCGCGGCCGTTTCCAGCAACTCGTCGCTTATCCAGTTCGGATGCGAGGTGAGGAAGCGGATGCGTTCCAACCCATCGACGGCGTGCACCTTTCGCAGCAGCGCGGGCAGGCCAGGCCCGCCCGTATCCTTCCCGTAACGGTCGACGATCTGCCCCAGCAGTGTCACCTCGCGCGCGCCGGATTGAACTACTGCGCGCACTTCCGCCAGGATTTCCTCCTCCGGCAGCGACCGTTCGCCTCCGCGCCGGTAGGGAATGATGCAGTAGGTGCAGGCGTGCGAGCAACCCAGTACAATCGGAACCAGAGCCGCCGCCTGTAACCCGTTTTCACCGCGCAGAGGGAGGAGCGGGAAATGCGATGTGACATGCGCCGGACCGGAAGGGGACCCGCTTTGCAGCAAGGAAAGCATCTCCTCCGAAGCCCGGGCGCCGCGCTGGGACACAAGATATTCGATGAGCGGGCGCGGGTCGGAGGGCGGGGAGAAGACGTCCACATACGGAAAACGCTTGCGCAAGCCGTTCGGTTCGCGCAGACCGACCAGGCAGCCCATCAGATTGATCACCAGGTTGGGATTCTGTTCCTTGAGCGGGCGGAGCGAGGTGAGGCGGCCGTAGGCCTTATCTTCCGCGCTCTGGCGCACCACGCAGGTGTTGAGCACGATCACGTCGGCGTCTTCCGGGCGCGCGGCGGACTGGTACCCCAGCGCCTCGAGTGTTCCGGCGAGGCGCCGGGAATCCCCCGCGTTCATCTGACAACCTTCGGTCCAGAGATAGTAAAACATAATTCCTCTGCCCCAACCTCCTATCCTCCGACCCTCCTCTCGCTACGCTCGAGGACATGCTTTCCCCCTTCCCATTATAAAAAGGGGTAAGGGGGTTAGGTCTTCTCCTTCACCTTTTCCATAAACCGGGCCTGGTCGACGACCACGCGCATATGCCGGCCTTCGCCCACTTTTTCTTTTTCATCGAATACTTCCGCCGAGAACACAATCCGCCGTCCTTTGATCTCCTCGATCCGCACCCGGGCGGTCACTTTCATCCCCAGCGGCGTGGGCGCCAGGTGCCGGATGAAAATCTCCGCACCAACCGTTGTCTGACCCTCGGGAAGATGCTCCTGAGCCAACATCTGCGCGTCGTGTTCCACCAGCCACACCATGGACGGGGTGGAGAGGACTGAGGCGGACCCGGTCTCCAGATGCTTGGCAGTCCGGTCGGGGGTGACGATGATCGAAAATTCCTGCGAGAGTCCGGCGGCGAGGGGCTGCATGGCGGTACCTATTCCTAAGACGAATACCCCACTTTCGCAAAAAGCGAATCCAAAAAAATACTCCGACCGGAATTTCGGGCACTACGTAACCATCCGACACCCGAAATACCCGGCGGAATTGCCTCTGTCGATATCGAATAGCGGCAGCGGGGCTACAGTATAATCCTTTGCATGTCGGATGAATTGCGGATGTTGCGAAGCGTACGCCGGCGGCGGCTGCATTCCCTGGCTCGCTTGGGAAAATCCCGTCTTCTGGGATGGATGCTGCTTTTCGCGGCGGGGGCCATTTTTGCGGCAGCGGCGATTTTTCTGCTCGCGCCGCTTCCGCTCCCTGCGCCGAAACTGACCATCGGTAGCCGTCCCGAACCGGCGCGGTTTTACGACCGGACCGGCCGGCTGATCACCGAGGCGGGTTCGAAGCAAGCGGGGCAAAGCCAATGGTATTCCCCCGGCGATGCACCGGATGGGGATTGCGTGTTATCGGCATTTCTGGCCGCCCGTGATATTCACCAGGCGGACTGGCATCCCGGAGATTCTGACAATCTGCTTCAAGCACTGGGAAACGCGCTGCTGGGCCGGAACGACCTGGCGGGCGAATCTGCCGCTGAGCTGTTGGCGATCGAGGGCGTGGAGCCGTCGGCATGGAACCGGGCGCGTCTATCCGCCGCGATTGCCGCGCGATACAACCGGCGACAGATGGCGGAATGGCTGATCAACGTCCGCTTGTATGGAAACGCCACGGTCGGCGTGGATGATGCCGCGCTGACCATTTTCCAATCGCACGCCGGAACGCTTTCGGCGGGCGAGTGCGCCGCGCTGGAAGCGCTCGCCGCCAATCCGACTCGGGCACAATCTCCCGCCGTGTGGAAAGCCGCGCGCGATGAGATTTTGAACCGGATGATGAATTTCGGTTACATCCGAAAAGAAACGTGGCAGGAATCATCCGCCGAAACGATGCCGCGCGCCGCAGACGAAACGGGCGCCTCTGTTTTCGGAGGAAATCTCCTGTTCCTGAATTCTTTCCTATCGATTGCGGTTTCGCGCCTGGGGGACCGTTATCCGCCGGAAGACCTGCCCCGTTCCGGATTGCGCGTCTATACCTCGTTGGATTTGGAATTTGAAATGCAGACGCTTTGCGCGGCGCAAAACCTGATTTCGCACCCGGTGGAGCCCGCCGCATCCGTTCCGACACTCACAGGAAAACCGTGCGACCTGGCTGGGCTCCTGGGACCGGCGACGGGCCTCGACGTTCCGCAGGATCTGGCGCTGGCCGTTATCGACCCGGTGAGCGGCGAGGCCCTGGCTTACTTTGATTCAGCACGCGGCGGAGAGGACGCCGCCCGCGGCCGTGCCGGAACGGCTCTCCTGCCCTTTGTGTATCTCTCGGCTTTCACACGCGGATTCGCCCCGTCTTCGATGCTGCTCGATATTCCCGGTACGGAGACCATGGACAACCCGGACGCGAAGTATCTCGGACCGATCAGCGCGCGGACCGCGCTTCAGCAGCGGAGATTGGCGGCGACGGATGGAATGGTCTCCGCCGTCGGGGGCGACCAGATCGCCCGGACTCTCACGCTGCTCAACCTCGTACCCAACGGCGATGCAGGCTTCAGCCTGGCGCAGGGCATCGGACAATCCGCGGACCTCCTTTCCCTGACCAAGGCGTACGCACTGCTGGCCGGCAGCGGCATGGAAATGGACGATCCCTTCGGCGCGGACCCGCCCGTGATCCTGCGAGTGGAAAACGGCGACGGTGCGGCGATCGAGGAATACGCACAGCGGAAGACTCGCCGGATCATCGGATCGGACTTGGCGTACCTGATCGAGGATATCCTCTCCGACGAATCCGGGCGGACGGACCTCTCCTCTCCGGCGCTTGCCGGATCGCGCAGTTCTGTGGGGGCGATGCTTGCCGAGGATCCGGCGGGGGGAGGTTCCTGGGCATTTGCCTTTACGCCGAAATTCGTTATCGGCGTGCGTGGAACAGGTAACCCATCGCAACCGCAATCTTCCTGGATTCTTGCCCAGGCAGCCGCAGGATGGATCTTGCGTTCGCTGCCGGAACAGCAATGGCCGCAGCCGCCCGGGATCGTACGCGAGGACGTTTGTCTTCCTTCAGGCCTGCTCCCCAGCCGCTATTGCCCGGATACGGCTTCGGAAATTTTCCTGGCGGGAACCGAACCATCGCAGATCGATACGTACTATCAGCCGGTGGCGGTCAATCGCGAGACCGGACGACTGGCGACTCTATGGACGCCGATTGGTCTGGTGGACGAGCAGGTGTATTTTATCTTGACCGGGGACGCACGCACTTGGGCGGAACAATCTGGATTCCCTCTCCCGCCGGAAACTTACGACTCGCTGCCGGATTCGTTTCCCTATTATGACGATTTGCATCTTTCCAACCCGACCGCCTTGGATATTCTCCGCGGCAAGGTTACCCTGCGCGGCACGGCGGCCGTCTCCGGTATGAGCCGTTACGTAATTCAGGCCGGGTCGGGGCTTTACCCGGCGGAATGGTTCACGATCGGGTCGGGAGCCGGCCCGGTTTCCGAAGGGGACTTGGCGCAATGGGATACATCGGACTTGGAAGGCGTGTGGTCGATCCAGTTGATGGCGGCTTACCCGAACGGAAAAATTCTAAGCGTCGCCATTCCGGTCACGCTGGACAACACTCCGCCGATCATCCGGTGGATCCAACCCAGCGTCCCGAAGCAGTTTTCGATCATGGCAGGGGAGGCATTAATTCTTCAGGTGGATGTGTCCGATAACCTCGGAGTGGGGACGGTGGAATTTCTTCTGGACGGAATGCGCCGTACGCGGCTGGAAAGCGGGCCATTTTCTGTCCGTTGGGACGATTTGACGCCGGGCAGTCACCTGGTGAAAGTTTGCGCTGAGGACCTAGCCGGGAACGAAACTTGCACCGTAGATATGGACGTTGAAGTAGGGTTGAAAACAAGCGGCAAATTGAAATACAATACGCCGGGAAAGGTGAAAATATGACAAAAAATATCCTATTAGTGGGGGCGGCTCTTATCCTCTTTATACTAGCCGCCGGTTGTGGACAGATCACCCCGTCGGGTCCAAATCCAGCCACGGCGCGCGCCATGACCCTATATGCCGTCCTGACGGAAAGCGCGCACAATCTGAACAACCCGTCTCCGACAATCGCCAATACGGCGGTTCCGGTCATTCCGACCGGTACGCCTACTTCCGTTGCAACGGCGACTTCCGCCGTGACGATACTGCCCTCGGTCACCCCGACCTCTTCACAGTTGGCGACCCCTTGCTATCGGGCGCACTTTGTTAAGGACGTCACCATCGCCGACTACACCGTGATTAATCCGGGTGACACGTTTATTAAAACCTGGCGCCTGACAAATAACGGCAGTTGCGACTGGGCCGCCGATACCAGCATTGGCTTTTTCTCCGGAACGCAAATGGGCGGGCCCTCTTCGCAGAGTCTCGGGCAGATCGTTGCAGTCGGGGATCAGATTGATATCAGTCTCACGCTCAAAGCCCCGACCGATCCCGGCACCTATACCGGTTACTGGATGCTGCTCACACCGTCGGGCGGCCGGTTCGGAATCGGAGACGCGGGAGACCTTTCCTTCTATGTGCTGATCGTGGTCAAGAGCAGCACCACGACCCCCACACTCAGCGCGACGGCAGGGACTCCGTCGAACACCAGCACTCCCACCACCACCCGCTCTCCAACACCCGTCCCTACGTCTACGAGAACCCGGACTCCGTTGGTGACGTCGACCCCTACGCCCACAGCAACCTGCAGGTATGGCTATCGACCCCCGAATTGTTAGTTCTTTCCGAACCAGAGACGAAAAACCTTATCCAAAATTAATCAGGATGCCTTGAATGGGCATCCTGATTTTTTAATCCCACAAGTGCAATATATGGGTGATCGGCAATTTCTCATGGCGCGGCGGTCTTGAGGGGACCGCGCGGGAGAGAATCCCCGCGCCAGGATACGAAGCCCTTCCGGGTTGTTCCTCTCAGATATAATTCAAGAAGGGATAAGAAAATCCGAATGATTCCTTCCCGCTCGCGCCTTCCGGAAACCCTGCGCTGGACGCGGACGTCCTATTTCCTGCTCAGCGCCTTCCTGGCGGTGATCGCACTGATCATCATCGTCTGGTGGCCGCTCGCGCAGGAATACCTGGCGCAGGTCAATCCCGCCTATCCGATCTGGGCGCAGGTCGATTGGCTGCTGATCGGCATTTTCCTGGCCATGTCGATCCTGATCATGATGGGGGCGGATCTACGCGCCGATGCCTGGATCGTTCTGGTGGCGACGATAGGCGGCCTGACCATCGAAGCCTGGGGAACCCAGACGTTGCTGTGGACCTATTACACCAGCGAACGGCCGCCGTTGTGGATCGTCCCGGCCTGGCCGATCGCCACCCTGGCCATCGACCGCATCACGCGCCTGTTGAATATGCTCGTGCGACGGGTGCCGGATGTTTGGTTGGAGCGGTTATTTTGGCCCTTTCTTGGCGGGTTTTATTTATTGATGATACATTTCACGCGGCTGACGCTGACCAAACCGTTCACCGTGGCGGCGCTATTGCTGTGCGCGCTGATCATTCTCTCGCCCGGACGGAGGCACACGGCGCTGCTGATTTTTATCGCCGGCGCGGGATGGGGGTATTTTCTCGAACTGTGGGGGACCACGCGCGAGTGTTGGATTTACTACACGCGCGAGACGCCGCCGCTCTTCGCCGTCCTGGCGCATGGTATGGCGGCCCTCGCGTTTGCGCGAGCAGGCGCGCTGGTGTATGAGGTTGTAGTGGAACGCGGGGTTGCGCACTGGATACGCAGCGCGCGAAGACAAACCATCTTTGAAGGGGGAGACCATGAATCCATCCGAGAGGAATCTGGCTGAACCGGTCTATTTCGTCACCGCCGCCGTCGGCGGGTGGAAGCACCTGTTTACCAACGAGGCTTGCGCGCGGACGGTATTCGATTCGCTCGACTATCTGAGCCGGACCGGGAAGATCGCGCTCTATGCCTACGCTCTGCTTCCTTCGCACCTGTGCCTGCTGTGCCGCCCGCTGCGCGGCGACGTCCGCCGCCTGGTGGAGGGGTTCGCCGACTTTACCGCCGCGCGCATGGCGGCGGCGCTGCGAAGGCGCGGACGCGGACCGCTGATGCATTATCTGCATGCCAAATCCGGTGAAGGTAAACCCGGCTCTCCGGTCTGGGGGGATTTGCGCATCCAGGAAGTGCTTGACCGCGCAAAACTCCGCTCCCTGCTTGAGTTCATCCACCAGAAGCCTGTTTCCACCGAGTGGAAATTGGCCGACCCACGGAGTGAATATTTGTACTCCAGCGCGTGTTTCTACGACTTGGGGAGGGAGCCTATCATTCCAGTGGTGGATATTCGCGGTGAACTGGAGGAGTGATTTACTCTTCCATGCGTTACCGATTCCTCGTCGCCGCTTAAGCGGCTCCCCCGGCCCGCCCGGTGGGCTGACCGGGGCGGGCTCGGAATGACATCCTGCATATGTCATTCCGAGGCCTTCGAAGAAGGCCGAGGAATCGGTAACGAAGAATACGGATACAATCGTAGGGGATGATCACCGTCGAAAGTTCGTTCCTTCTATTGCAGATCGACCCCCGCTCCGGCGTATGGAGCGTTTTACCGGCGGGAGGGAATGGGCCGACATTGCGAAACGCACGAATTGGAATCGCGTTTCGCGCGGGGAGAAAACGGACTCGGTGTACGTTTCAGGATTTCAAAGGCGGACCCACGGCGCCCCTAAAGAAGGATCGGATGCTCGGCCGCTTCCGGGTTCTGACGGTTGCAGCGGACATGGATTATGGGTTGGCGGTCAATGCCGAATGGCGCGTGTCGCTAGAGAAGCCATTCTTAATCTGGAGAATCGTTCTCAAGAATCCGAATCCATCTCCATTGCAGATTGATTTCATCGATATGTGTCAGGCGGGGCGCCGGTTTGGCGACGGGGGCGGCGTGGATCTTCCGATCCCGCCCGCAGATCGCGCGATGTTCGTCAATGGCTGGCAATCGTGGAGTTTTGCCGGCGGGCTGAGGAGCGCCGACCGGCAGCCGGGACCGATGTTGGGGCCGTTCGACATGCCGATGCACGTCGGCACCAGCCTGCGTTCCACAGGGCGACCGGGGCATTTCGTATCGGATATGTTCACCTCGATCGGCCGGCCCTTGGGCGGTGATTGCTTGGTGGCCGGTTTTCTATCCCAGAATGAGCAATTCGGCGCGGTGGAAACCTGGTTGCAGGACGATGTAGTTTCGCTGCGCATGCGTGCCGATTGCGACGGTGTGCGGCTCGACGGTGGAGCGTCTCTCGCCACCGATTGGGCTTACCTTGCGCTCGGCACAAAAGCGTCAGTGGAGGATTATTTCGATGCCGCCGCGCAGGTAAACGGCGCCCGGGCAGCTCACGCCGCTCCCGAAGGATGGTGTTCCTGGTATTACTACCATACGGTGATCAGCCAGGAGGACCTGGAGAAGAATACCGACGCCGCACGAGCGCTGCGCCCGCGCCTGCCGCTGCGAATGATCCAGCTGGACGACGGGTACGCGGCCGACGTCGGCGATTGGTTCGATCGCAGCTCGAAATTCCCGTCGACGATGCGGGAAATTTCCGACCGCGTCGGCGCGGCCGGTTTTACGCCGGGCATATGGATCTCGCCGTTCATCGTCCGTCCGGGGTCGCGCATGCAGCGCGAACACCCGCAGTGGCTGGCCGGAGGCGTGCAGGGGGTAATGTCGAACGTAAAAATCACCTGGCTTCGCGATACCCTCACCCTCGACGTGACCCGGCCGGAGGTGGCGCAACATCTCCGGCTGTTGATCCGGACGGCGGTAAAGGAATGGAATTTCCCGTTTTTGAAATTGGACTACCTGTATCTGCCCGCGGCAAGACACGTGCGGTTTTTCGATCCGACCGTCACCCGCGCCCGGGCGCTTCGAAAGGCGCTGGAGATTATCCGCCAGGAGGCGGGCGAGAAAACCTATCTGCTTGGATGCGGCTGCCCGCTCGGTTCGGGGATCGGAATCTTCGACGGGATGCGCATCGGACCGGACGTCGATCCGGTCTGGAAGCCGCACGTGTTCCACCAGATGTGGGCGGCGCGCGGCGATCCGACCGTCCCGGCCGCCGCCAACGCGGCGCGCAACATGCTCACCCGAGCGCCGCTCCACCGGCGATGGTGGTGGAACGATCCGGATTGCCTGCTGGCGCGCGATACGGAGACACACCTTACCGCCGATGAGCGGCGGACGCTTGCCACGGCCATCGCGCTTTCGGGCGGGATGGTCCTGCTCTCGGATGATTTATCCGCGCTCTCGCCCGAAGCCTTGCGCCTCGCGCAATCCCTCTTTCCGCCGCCCTACCGCGCCGCGCAACTTCCCGCGTGGCGCGGAGAAGCGCCGCCGCGAATGGCGATCCTGCCCATGCGCAAGCCGCAAGGAAAATGGTGGGTAATCGGCCTGTTCAACTGGTCGGATCGTCCCACTTGCGATGAAATCCGCTTGCGTGAATGGATCCATATTTCGGAGGAAGCGATCGCGCTTTCTTTCTGGGATGGACGACTAATAGAAAGCCGCGAGGGGATTTTGGAGCCGCCGGAAATTCCCGCGCACGGTTCGATCCTTCTTGCGGTGCGCCCGCTCGAGGACAAAGCACAATACGTCGGATCGGACCTGCACTTCAGCCAGGGCGCGGAAGTGGCGCAATGGAAAGTGACGCGGAACGGGTTGCAGACGCGTCTGCGCCTGAAACGCGAGGTGGATGGAAATATCTGGCTCGCGCTTCCCGGATCGCCGGTGAAGGCCGCGATCGATGGAACGCCGATCCACCCCGTCCACATTCAAAATAATATTTGGAAGTTCCCGGTGCGGTTTGCGGGCGAGGGGTTGCTGAAGGTCCGTTGGCGATAAAGACCCAAGGGTCTAAATGATATTTAACCGACACTTCCAAACCCCGGCTAGGTAGGCGTCTCTGTCGGAGTATCCGGAACGGTCGTCTCGGTGGGCGTCTCGGTAGAAGTGGGTGTATTGACGGGGGACGGCGTCGACGTGCTGGTTAGGGAGGATGCTGTTCCCGTATTTGTCGGGGTTACGCTGATGGTAACGGTGCCGCTGGAAACGACAATTTTCACAAAAACCGCTTCCCCGAAGAACGTCCCTACTGCGTTCTGCATTCTCCAATAGCCGGTGTACGTTCCGGCCGCCATGGGCGCATACATTCCAACGGAGATATTCACCGCGTCGCCGGCGCTCACGGAAGCGGATAGTTTGGTCGTGGAACCGTCCATCGCACTGCCGCTGAGAAACGCGAGTGCATAAGCCGTCGACCAATCGCAGGTGCCGGTGTTCCGAATACTCCAGGTTTTTGTAAAAGATCCTCCCGGCGCGATTACCGTTCCGTCGGGAATGGTTACGTCGCTGACGTATGCCGAATTATCACAGGTAGAGGCAACCGTAACCGCCGGACGGGTTGCGCTGGGGATTGGAGTGATCGTCCGTGTAGGGGTTAGGCTCATCTGTGTCACCGGGGTATAGGTGGGGAGCGTCGTTGAGGCAGGAAGGGCTGCCGCAGTCTGGGCGGCGAAGACAGTCTGGGCCGCGGCCGTAAAGGATCCCTCCGCGCCGCCTGCCGGAGCGGCTCCGCCGGAACTGCAAGCGCTGAGCATAAGCGCCAGGATAACGAGAAATAAAGCAAGTTTGTAGTGTTTCATGATCGAATCTCCATCCCTTCTGGGTTCGGCCCGAATAATTCTAACATGCGGCTGATTTAACCAAGATTCATTGAGAAGATGCAAAGAGGTTGGATGGAAAATATGTGGATCGGGCGATGTCGGAAAGCCAAATAAACATCCGATACTCCCGGCCGGCCGGAAAAAACATCGCACGGCGGAGATTCGATCCACTCCGAAAGAATAATTGAAAAAACCCTGCAGTCTTAGTATCGTTTGTGTCCGGGGGTAAATTGAAAATAATTATAGACCCGAAGAGCCTATTTGGTCCTTCGGGTCTACGTCACTAAAACCCCACCGGCCCTTGCAAGATCGCCAGCAAAAGCTTGACCGCGTTTTCCACATCCACCATGTCGATCATCTCCGAGGGCGAATGGACGTACCGGCATGGGATAGATATGCAGCCGGCCGGAACTCCGCAGCGTGAGACCTGGATCGCCGTGGCGTCGGTTGTCCCATGTTCAAGCACCTCCAATTGATAGGGGATTCGGCTCGCCGTGGCCGCAGTGGTCATCCATTCGACTACGCGCGGATCGGAAATCATGCCGCTGTCGCGCACCTTCACCGCGGGGCCCTTGCCCAGGGCGACGGCCATCGGAGGGCAGCGCGGCGTGTCGCCGGTGAGGGTGACGTCGACCGACACCCCGATCTCCGGATCCAGTCCGAAGGCGGTGGTTTGTGCGCCGCGCATTCCGAGTTCCTCCTGGACGGTGAAGGCGAATTGCACCTCGTGGGGCGTGCGTTTCAGGCGGTGCATCGTCTCAATCAGGACCGCCACACCGATCCGGTCGTCCATGGATTTGGCCACCAGGCGCGCGCCGGCCTCCGCCATCGGGCGGTCGAACACCGCGACGTCGCCGACCCGCACCGGGCAGGATTCCCGGCTGGAAGCTCCCAGGTCGAGGTACAACCGGTCAAGGCTTGGAATGGTTTTATCTTCCTCGCGCAGCTCCCACCCGATCACACCGGTCCTGCCCGAGGCGAAACGTACCCGGCTGCCGGCGCAGTAGAGCGGATATACGCCCCCGATGGGGGCGACGCGCGCGAATCCATCCCGATCGACATGCGATACGATCAGGCCAATCTCATCCATGTGCGCCGCCAGCAGGATCCGTCGGCCCGTTTTGGCCTTGGCTTTCATCACACCGATCAGATTGCCCAGGCGGTCTTCGGTGATGTAATCGCACTGGCCTTTGATTTCAGCCCGCACGATCTGTCGGAGTTCGGTTTCGCGTCCCGAGGGCCCGTAGGCCTCCACCAGTTTGCGAATTAACGGCTTCACGTTTGCCCTCCACAATTTGGCCGGACGGAACCCTGCGGCCAATAATTTTAACTACTGGATCGACCAGATGGTCACGGTTTCGTAGTCGGCGGTGGCCAGCAACCGGCCATCGGGGGAGAACGCCAATTGTTCGACCATGCCAGGAGACTCCCCGACGGCATTCCACGTAGCGGTGTACCGGAAGCGCAGGAACGAGTCGTGGGTGCCGCCGCCGGTCGCCAGCAAGCCGCCATCGGGAGAAAAGGCCACCGCATTGGCAACGTCGTCGAACGACGTCAGCATCTTCCCGTCGGCCGTGCGCCAGATCGCCACGCCGCCTTTGGTGCAGCCGTAGGGGTCGCTCTGGAAGCAGTAAACCGAGGCCAGTAGTTCCCCGTCCGGGGAAAGGGCGATGCTGTCGGCTTGCGGTCCAAAGGAAAAGTGAGCCAGCAGCTTCCCATCGCTCATGCTCCATGCACGAATCGATCCGTCGGTGCCGCCGCTGTACAGAATCGATCCATTGGGGGAGAAAACCAGGGCGAGGACATTCTGACCTTTGATTGAAAACGAATTGACCATTTCCCAGGTGGATGTGTCGTACACCCAGAGGATGCCGTTCTGGGAGGTATCGATCCCGCCGAGCGCCAGGCGCGTTCCATTGGGAGCAAAGGCGACGGAATATGCTGTACCGTCTCCCGGCAGGCTTGCGACCTGCGTTTTGGATGAGGCCTTGACCACGTAACCGCGCATGGTGTTCGTGGGATTATCGAATACATACGCAACCCACTGTGCATCGGGGGAGAAAGCCGCATTCCAAACAGTCGCAGCCGCCGAGGCGATGTCGTATTTCTGGTTTTGATCCGGCCACCACATGGTGACCAGGTAATTTCCACGGGAGGCATTGCCGGATGCGATCAGAAGCCAGGTCCCGTCGGGGGAGAAGGTCAGCGAGCGCACGTCCGCGTGCTGGAGCTGATTGATCCGGGTCAGACGGCCGGCATTTCCGGAATGGATGGCCGGCCGCTGGGTGGAAGTAGCTGTGGGAGGCGGGAGTGGAGTGGGTGTATTGGTGGGGAGTGGTGTGGCGGTTTCCGTGGCGGTGAGCGCGGCCGAAGGTGAATAAGTTGGAAGAAGGGAAGTATCCGTCGCGGGAAGGGGTGTGGAGTGTGGCGCGCAGGCGGCCAGGAACAGGATCAAACAGCAGGCAAATCGTTTCATAACCGTTTCTTCCATAAGGAAAAATGCATGAAGGCGACGGGCTATGCTTCCCGCAGCCCTTGCTTGGCCAGATGATCCAGAGCCGCCCGCACGAGCGCCACCAGTGCGCGCCAATCCTCCACGCGCGCGGTGGATACGGGCGCATGCGGGCTTCGGATCGGCACAGAGACCGAGACGCTCGGGATTCCCTTCCGCGTCCGGTGGATCGCTCCGGCGTCGGTTCCGCCGCTGCCCGGCTGGCGGAATTGGCGGGTGATACCTTTGGTTTCCGCGGCTGTGTCCAAAATCCGGACGAGGCGCGGATCGGAAACAGTGGCGCGGTCGGTGATGTAAATGGCGGGTCCGCCGCCGAGCTTTGTGTTGAAGGCGGTGTTCTCGCTGCCGTCCCACATCGGCATGTCGGCCGCGGGCGTGGCATCGAGCACGATCGCCAGGTCCGGATCGAGCGCGTAGGCGGCCACCTGCGCCCCGCGCAGGCCGATTTCCTCCTGGGTGGTAAAGGCCGCCCAGAGTTCGATCCCCGGCGGCGGGGTGAGCGCGAGTTCGATCAGCGCGGCCACGCCCAGCCGGTTGTCGAGCGCCTTGCCGTAGAGCACGCCGCGCTCGAAGCGGAACGGCGTGGCGAAGGCCGCGCGGTCGCCCGGCTTCAGAAGTGCCATCGCGGAGTCCTTATCCGTTGCGCCGATATCGATGGCGAGCGTGTCAGGTTTGATCGGATGCTCGGCTTCGTCTTTCTCGACCAGGTGCACCGGCTTCACAGCGAGCACGCCGGGCATGCGGTCTTTTCCGATCCAGAGTGCCTTGCCCGGCAGCGTTTGTTCATTAATCCCGCCGACGGTGCCGAACTTCCATAGCCCGTCGCTTCCGGGGAGCATCAGGATCAATCCCACCTCGTCCATATGGGCGGCGAGCATCACCCGCAGGGAAGTTTTCCCCCGTGTGCGGCACCTCACGAGGAGGTTGCCCAGCGCGTCGACCCGCGTTTCGGCCGCCGCGCCCTTGAGGTTTTCGAGGATGATTTCCCGGATTGCGGATTCGTCGCCCGAAACGCCGATCGCTTCGCTGAGCCGTCTGATCCGGGCGATCGATCCGTCCTGCGGGCGGGGTTGCGCGCGTCCCTTCGGTTTCAAGGTTCGCTTTGTGTTTTTTTTAGGAGCGGGTTTTCGTTTCCTGGTTGCGGCCATCCGCCTACTCCCATCGGAGTTTGGATAGGAATCCATCGTCGAGCGCGCCGATCCCCTCGGCCAACAAATGGCCCGCGGCTCTGATATCGGACAGCGCGACAATCTCCACCGCCGTGTGCATCGAACGCAGCGGGATGCCGATGACGCCGGTGGGGATTCCCTCCGCCGTCACCTGCATCGCAAACGCGTCGGTTCCGGAATGCGCCGGCATGACCTCGAGCGCGTACTTGATCCCGGCTTTGGCGGCGGTCCGGATCATCCAACGGTGCACCCCGGGATGGACGTTGGGTCCCAAACCGATCGTGGGACCTCCGCCGAGCGGAAACGTTTTATGTTCCGGGAGTCCGGGCGCAGCGCCGTAGGTGACGTCGACGGCGATCGCGAGGTCCGGGTGAAGCGCAAAGGAAGAGGTGGCCGCCCCACCCAGGGTTTCCTCTTCCTGGACGGTGGCCGAGGCGATCACGTCCCAGCGGTGGGGCCGGGCGGCAAGCTCTTCGAGGCACACCGTGAGCGCGGCCACCCCGGCGCGGTCGTCGAGCGACCGCCCGGCAATTCGGCCGCCGGCCAGATCCAGCGGGGGTTGTGAGAAGGACGCCGTGTCTCCCGTGCGGATCAAACGTCCGGCTTCCGCTTCGGGCAGACCGGTATCCAGCCACAGATCGCGCAGCCGCGGGATTTCGGCTTTGCGGTCGGGCGGCAGCAACGCCGCGGGCGGAAGCACGATGGCGGCCGGCACATCCTCGCGGCCGTGAATGACGACCGCCTGGCCGGGCAGGATGCGCGCGTCCAGACCGCCGATCTCCGTGATGCGGCAGAATCCCCCGGCCACCTGGGTGACCATCAATCCGACCATGTCCATGTGAGCCGCCAGCAGGATCTTCGGGCGGTTGTTGCGCCCCGTGCCGGATTGCAGCGCGTGCAGGCTGCCCAGGCGTGAGACGGTCTGCTTGGGAGCGTACGGCCTCCAGGCCGCGGCCACCACCTCCCGGACGGGCGCCTCGAAGGCTGAAAGGCCCGGTGCGCGGAGGAGGTCTTTCACATGTTCGGAGAGAACCTTGTCGTTCATGGTGCCGTTGATGATAGCAGAGGGAAGAAGGGTTGGCAACCGAAATCCCATGATGGAGATCGCCCAAGATGATGGTCCAAATGCATCGGATCGAGGAACCGATTATGCTATACTCCGTGCGCTTGGCCGGGGGAAAAAACTGCTCAGGAGGACGGATGGTGAAATATCGGATTGCCTGGATGCCGGGCGACGGCATCGGGCAGGACGTCATGGAAGCGGCGCACGTCGTATTGGATAAAACCGGCCTGGACGCCGAGTATTTGCCGGCCGATATCGGCTGGGAATTCTGGCGGTCGGAGGGAGACGCCCTGCCGCAGCGCACGATCGACCTGCTGCGCACATGCCATTGCGCGCTGTTCGGCGCGATCACCTCCAAGCCGAAGGAAGAGGCTGCCGCCGAGTTGAAACCCGACCTGCGCGGGAAGGGGCTCTTCTATCGCAGCCCGATCGTCCGCCTGCGGCAGCTATTCGACCTCTATATAAACCTGCGCCCGTGCAAGGCGTATCCCGGCAATCCGCTCAACTACCGCGAGGGTATCGACCTGGTGGTGTTCCGCGAGAACACCGAGGATCTTTACGCAGGGGTGGAATTCCATCCGCTCCCGCCGGACGTGCGCGCTGCTCTGGAAGCCCGCAGCCCGGCGATGGAGGCCTTCCGCTCCACTCCGTCCGAGGATATCGCCCTTTCGTGCCGCATTCTCACCCGGCGCGGATGCCAGCGGATCGTTCGCGCGGCGTTCGAATACGCGCGCGACCGCGGCTATTCGAGCGTAACCCTGGTGGAAAAGCCGAACGTGGTGCGCGAAACCTCAGGTCTGATCACGCGCGAGGCGCGCAAGATCGCCGCGGAGTTTCCCGCCATTCCGCTGTGGGAAGCCAACGTCGACGCGATGGCCATGTGGCTGGTAAAAAAACCGACGGAGTACGGGGTGCTTGTGACCACCAACCTGTTCGGCGACATCATCTCCGACCTGGCCGCGCAGCTGGTGGGCGGGCTGGGGTTCGCCTCGAGCGGAAATATCGGCGACGGGTTCGCGGTCTTTGAGCCGACCCATGGATCGGCGCCAAAGTACGCCGGCAAGCACAAGGTCAATCCCATTGCCACGTTCCTGGCGGTGAAGCTCATGCTCTCTTGGCTGGGAGAGACGGATAAGGCTGCGGCGCTCGAGCGGGCCGTGGCCGGCGTGATCGCCGAGGGTAAGGTGCGCACCTATGACATGGGCGGATCCAGCGGCACATTGGATATGGCCCGCGCTGTGGCGGATAGGTTGTAACAACGACCTTTTACTGTCATTCCGAGGAGCCGCAGGCTCCGAGGAATCGGTACTTTGCATCGAATATCGAACTCAATAAGTCTGTTGCAGTAATATAACTTACCGATTCCTCACCCCGGCAACCCACCGGGGTTCGGAATGACATGCTCCGTGTGTCATTCCGAGGGGCGAAGTCCTAAGGATCCAGTTGCTTATTGTTGTTTACTATCTATATATATATTCCACATTTTCAACTCAACCTACCGATTCCATATCAGTCCCTTCGGTTGGTGCTCCCCGGCCTACCCCGCCGCGGCGGGCGGAATGACATACGGCGTACGACGGCATCCCTCTAGGGCGTTGTTTCGGTTGGCGGGATTTCCGTCGGCGTGTCGGTCGGCGCGGGCTGCGTGAAGGAGGGGGTCGGCGTGCGCGTGGGGAGCGGGGTCGGGGGAACAGGAGTGGGCGTGACGGTCGACGTCAGGGTTTGCGTGAGCGTGGGCGGAATGAACTCCGTATCGGTGAGGGTGGAGGATTGGATCGGCGGAGGGGCGGTCGTCCCGATGGGAGGGGGCGGACGCCGGGTGGAGGTTGTCTGCACGGTGGGACTCGGGATGAGTTGGATGGTGGGCGTTGGATGGATGACAATCAGAACCGCCGCGGTGCAATAGCAGGGGATCGTGGCGACGAGAACACCGATAAGGAACGGATAGAGTGCGCGCGGACGGCGCGGGGCGGTTGGGGTTTTATTCACCGGATGGATTATACGCTGCCGAGTGTTATTTTGTCTTCCCGGCGGGTGCAGGCACACGCCGGACGCTCTTCCACCGCACCCGAGGCAGGGCGGCCGAAGGCAAAACCGCGGATGGAAAATGTCGGCCTCGATAGCGACCCGGTCTTCCGGAATCCCAAGGTCCCCGTGTTCCTGACTTTCGGATTGATGACCCCGGGTTGCGAGTTGTGCTAAAATCGTTTCTATGAAACGCAAACGCGTGATGATCGTCGAGGATCAGCGCGAAATTACGCGCATGATTCACAGCGCAATTCAGCTCATGGACGCCTCGCTGGACATCGTCGACGCCCTCTCGGCCGAGGAAGCTTCGCTGGAACTCTCGGAACGCGGTGCGGATCTGATCATCCTCGACGTGCGCCTTCCGGGGATCAGCGGCCTGGAACTGCTCGAACGCTGGCGCATCCAGCATATCGACATCCCGGTCATCGTCACCACCGGATTCGCCGAACCGGCCATCCGAGCGCTCGCCGAGCGGTTGGGCGCACGGGCCTTCTTCAACAAGCCCCTGCCGATGGAGGATTTTCTGCGCGCCGTGCGCTCCATCCTGGCCGGGGAGGAATTCCAACCCTGCGAGGATCAAACCGCGCATGTGTTGACCGACCTCCGGCAAATGCTGTCCGCCGACGCCGCCTGGTTGTGCCAGGAGACCGGGCAGGCGACTCACCGCGCGGGGGACGTCCTTGAAGTGATGGAAGAGGACATGGAAGCGGTGCAGCACGCCGTGCTCGCCACCCTCAACCGGACTACCCCCTTCCTGGGAAAAATCAAAGAGGAACCGCCGTCGGTGATCATGCTCTACGGCGAGAAACGGAATATGGCGATCGTCCCGATGCCCAGCGGCCCGAGCCTGGTGTTGTTCCTCTCCAAGCCAGTGCCAGCCCAGACGCTTGATGATGCGATCACCGAAGCGATGCACCGGTTGGAAAAAATCTTCCATACTGACAAACTGCTCCAGGAAGTATCGGAGGTTATCCCCATGCCGGATTGGGTGCAACCGAGCGTCGGATCCGCGGCCAGCCAGCCGCAGGAATGGAACATCACCGCGCCGCAGGTGGAACCGCTCGAAGCCAAAACCTTTTGGGATGAAGCCGTGCTGCAGGCCGGCGGATTCCTCTCTCCCGGAAAACTGACGTTCGACGAGGCTGAAAAACTCGGCTTGGTCCCCGAAGCAAAACCCAACGATCCCTACCGCGTCATCGACTGACATTCGCCGCTGGCTCCCGGCCTTTCCTATGCTACAATTCCGGCGCTCGAACCTCTCTGGGGCGTGGTGCAACGGCAGCACACCGGACTTTGGATCCGTGGATCTAGGTTCGAAACCTGGCGCCCCAGCCTGAGTGGCAACGGAAGACTCCGGGACTCGAGGATATAATATCCCCTGAGCCCGCGAGTCTTCTTGTTTTCTCCGGAAGGTCCGTTTTTAAATCGTTTCTCCCTTCGCAGAATATAGGGCTGAACGCAGAGAGGAATCCGCCATGTCGCTTCGAGTGATCATTCTTGCCGCCGGGCTGGGGACTCGGATGAAATCGGCCCAGCCGAAGATGTTACACACAATTTGCGGAAAGCCGATGATCCTGTGGACGATCGAGATTGCCAAATCCGTCAGCCCGGAGAAACCCGTCCTTGTGGTGGGACACGGAGCCGAAGCCGTGCGAACGCTCGTCGGCGGCCAGGCGGAATTTGTCGAGCAACCGGACCTTTTGGGAACGGCTGATGCGGTCCGGCGCGCGGAAGGACTCTTGCGCGGTAAAGCCGAGCGTATCCTGATTTTCTACGGCGATATGCCGCTGTGGAACCCGGACACATTCCGCGCTTTGGTCGAGGCGGAAGAACGCAATCGCGGACCGCTGGCCTTCCTGACCGGCGTCGCCAGGGACGCGCGCAATTTCGGAAGGGTGATCCGCGACGGCACGGGGCAGGTTGAGAAAATCGTCGAGGAAGCGCACGCAACCGTTGAGCAGAAAGAAGTCCGGGAGATCAACCTTGGGGCGTATTGTTTTCGGGCCGATTGGTTGTGGTCGGCCCTTCCGAAAGTGAAGGCCTCTCCCAAGGGCGAATATTATCTGACCGATTTGGTGGCGATGGCGGCGAGCGAGGGCGGCGTAACGGCTATTCCGGTCGAGGACGAGGAGGAATGGATCGGGGTCAACACGCGCGCGCACCTCGCCGAGGCGGAAGCCGCGATGCGCCGGCGGGTTAACCGGCGCTGGATGGATGCCGGCGTGGGCATGCAGGATCCGGCGACAGTATATATTTCGTTTGAGGCCATCATCGGCGAAGGCACGCTGCTCCTGCCCAATACGCACCTCGAAGGGAAGGCCGTCGTCGGCCGCGATTGCGTCATCGGCCCGAATACGATCGTGCGAGGCAGCGCCGTGGGCGACCGCTGCCAGGTGGAATGTTCGGTTGTGGAGGATGCGGTGCTGGAGGAGGACGTGTCCGTCGGGCCGTTTGCGCACCTGCGCGCGGGGGCCTATCTCGCGCGCGGCGCGCATATGGGCAACTTCGGCGAGGTGAAAAACTCGCGCCTGGGAGCCGGCGCCAAGATGGGACATTTTTCATACCTTGGAGATGCAACCGTCGGGGCGGGCGCCAACATCGGCGCGGGAACGGTCACCTGCAATTTCGACGGCAAGCAAAAGAACCGCACCGAGATCGGCGAGGGCGCGTTCATCGGATCGGACACGATGCTGGTGGCGCCGGTTAAGATCGGCAAGGGCGCGCGTACCGGGGCCGGTTCGGTGGTGACACACGACGTCCCCGACGGCGCAACGGTGATCGGCGTTCCGGCTAAAAAGTTGCATAAGGACGATGCCAAAAAAACCTGAAGTGAGCGAGGAAGGACGGAAAGAGTTGGTGGAGAAGGCGCGCGCCGCGCGGGCCAATGCCTACGCGCCGTATTCCCACTATACGGTGGGCGCGGCGCTGCGTACGGCGGGGGGCTGGATCTACACCGGCGCCAACGTCGAGAATGCTTCCTACCCCGTGGGGCTGTGCGCCGAGCGCGTGGCGCTGTTTTCGGCCGCGGCCGCCGGCGAGCGCAAGTTCCAGGCCATCGCAGTCGTCACCGCGGACGGGGCTGCGCCCTGCGGCGCCTGCCGCCAGGCGCTGGTCGAATTCGGGCGCGGGATCGAGATCATTCTTGCCGACGAAAAGGGATCGATTCGCCAGGTGGTCATGTTGGACCAACTGCTGCCGTTTGCGTTCGATAATAAAAAATTAAAATGAAAAATGAACGCCCGCAGGAATCAATGCATCCTGCGGAATAATCGTCTGAACCGGCGTTATCCGATTAAAGAATCAACTCGGAGAATAAAATCCCCTAAGCCTATTTCCCCGCCAACACCGCCCGCAGCCTGCGTGCCAAAGGATCCTGGAGTTTGATCGTTTGGCCGCGCTGATAGAGGAGCGTATTCCAATTGCGGATGTCGAAGGGGAGATCGGAAAGCGGCGTCGAGGAGATGTGCACCGTCGGTTTTTTCAACGCGTGCGCGAAGCCGGCTTCGTAGAGGACGTTCGGTTTGGCTTCCGACAGATCGACGATCACCGCCACGCTCGAAGCGATCAGCCGTTTGATCTCATCGACAATGTCGCCCGAAAACT
>JBEKLP010000018.1:0-38738 GCA_050010135.1 Anaerolineales bacterium | reverse complement strand
AATTTCCGCGCATTGGACGTACTCGTCGATCTCCTCTCCGGCGATGCTGGCGATCACGGGCACCTCGAGCGTTCGCAGTTTCGGAATTTCCTCCGCGACGAACACCGCGATCCCGGGATTCTGCAAGCCGATCGCATTCAGCATTCCCGCGCGTGTTTCCGCGATACGCGGCTCCGGATTGCCCTGGCGCGGGTGCAAGGTGACGCTTTTGGTCACGGCCGCGCCCATATACGGGCTGCTCGCGGCGAACGTTTCATAGTCCAAGCCGTAGACGCCCGATGCCGAGAGCAGGGGGGTCTCCAGCCGCAGAGAACCGAGTTGGGTTTCTAATCCTTCCATTGGATGTCCCTCGCTGGGAAGACCGGCCCTTCGCGGCAGACCCGCTTGCGATAGATCTTGCCGTCCGGTCCGATCACCCGGGTGGTGCAGGAGTAGCAGGCACCCACTCCGCACGCCATGCGCGTCTCCAGGGAAACCTGGCAATCCAGGGAATTGCGCGCGGCGATTTCCGCAATCGTACGCAGCATCCCCTCCGGTCCGCAGGCGTACAGGCAGACGCTCTCGTGCGGAACGCAACCGTCGCGGAGGCCCTGCTCGAGCATTTCGGTGACCAGGCCTTTCTCGCCCAGCGACCCGTCGTCGGTGCACACGGTCAGAACCCGGGCGCCGATCTCGTCGAATTCCGATTGGATCGCATCGTACAGTTCCTGATCTCCGCCGGGGCGGTTGATATCCATTCCGCGGCCCGAAGCGCCGACGGCCAGGTTGAGCATTTCCTTTCTCACCGCGCCAAGATAGATCAGGACTTCTTTGCCGTGCTCTCGCAGCCGTTCAGCTAGTGCCGCGAGCGGCGCAACGCCGATCCCGCCCGACACGATCACGGCCGTGTGCGCTTCGCACATGGCAAATCCGTTTCCGCAGGGGCCGATCGCGCGCAGGACCGCGCCCTTGCGCGCACGGCTCAGGATGTCCGTGCCTTCGCCGACCACCCGGTAAAGAAAATCGACCCGCGCCGGATGGCGGACGACGGCTTGGCGTAATTCTTCCGGCAATTCATCGGCGTGAGCCAACGCCGCGCGATGAAAACGGGGGAACTCCGCGCGGTGAATGCTGAGCGGCCGCCTTAGGGTCAGCGGGTATGCGCGCGGCTTTCCGTCATCCGGATCGCACAGAAGTTGAAAAAACTGACCCGGAACAAAATCCAACTGTGCATCGGCCGGGAGTTCCAATTCGATCAGGAAATGCGCTTCGCAGATTCTGCGGTTTTGAACGATCTTTAGTTTGAGATCCCGGAGAGGCGACGATTTTCTCAAGGGGGCGGTTGTTTCCAGCTCGAAGAAATTATCGAAAGGTGCCAAGTGCGCCTTAAGATCGGCACTCAGCGTCGGGTGCTTACGGCACCAATCGCCAAGCCGGCGTTCCAGGTCAAGGTAGGAAATATCGCCCCACTCGGAAGCGGTTCCATCCTCAAGATGACTTGCAATCCGAATTTCTTTTTTGCCGAGCGTGAAACCGTCGCTCCGTTTTGCGGATGTCTTCCAGACAACTTCTGCCCGAGCGTTTTGCGGAACGCGGACAGAGTAGCCGAACGCTTTGCCCCAATCGCGAAGCAGTGCAGTGGTCCGTGTTCGCCGGTGGCGCAGTATTTCCCCCGGCCGCAGGCTTTGACAAATGGCACTTACGTCCTCCACCGTCAGTCCCTCACGACCAAGACATTGGACCGCGAGCCGGCGGACGGTGGCCGCGTCTCCCGGATCTCCCGTCGAAAGCGATTCCGCATCGAGTACAATCCGACGCCAGTTCAGCGGCATGTTTGTTCTCCCTGCACCGACGCCTTTGCCTTTGCGGATGATCAGCCGGCCGTTCCGATATTGCGCGAAGGATGCGACCGCCTGAAGGAGTATTTCTTCCATTGAGTATTCTTGAAGGGCGGCAATTTCTTGTTTATCCAATCGCTGATAAAAAGAACGCAGGATTTTATCAGCGGTGATTTTTTTGCCGTAGATGCCGAGCAGTTCGCGCGCCATATCGGCCGCTTTTTTATGGAAGCTTCCCTCAGGAATCTTCCATGCGGTATTCGTTTGCCTTTTAATTACCGGCACGCGCACGATGTAGCCCCCGCCGGTCCGGGAACTTTTACCTCCCGTCACTGGCTGGTAATGGATATGCTCCGCGGCCAATCCGGCGGCTTCCAGGAGGCCCAAGAACTCCGGAAAAAAAGCACCGCCGGAGTTTCCACAGAACAGGTGCGTATAACTTCCTTCCTTCGCGACCCGGTGAAGTCCGTGAAGAACGACAAACATCCGCTCGTGATACTGCTCGACGCTCCGGCCGTGCTCCGGGGCGATCACAATTTCACGGTTGTGATCAAATTCCATCTTTAACCATGCAGCTTGGATAGCCGGCAGGAAAATATCGTTTTCAGAAACCTCGAAGGGCGGTTCGGTCAAAACGTAGTCGATGGAACTTTCAGGAAGCCCATAGATTATCGCATCCTCGGCGGATTTCCCCAGAATAACTACGTTCGCCTGGCGTGATTCCAACTCGCCGTACCCGTAGCCGACCGTCGCGGTACGCAATATAGAATTGCTTTCTTTTTTGCCGTCGTAAACCCTGCGGAAGTTCTCGGAAAATGCGTCCCAGGGATTTGACACAGTGCATTTTAGCAACTCCCGTCGCCGGGCCCGGCGTTTTTCTTTTGGAGGAGATCCGCCGGTTGCGGTTCCCGGAGGGGAGAGTGGACCCGGGCAATGACACGCGGCCAAGGTGGATGCGAAAGCCAGTTTCATCGCATCGCGGACGGCCGGGTCGGTGATATTGTTGATGGAATTCAGGATGATGGATAGGACGGCAACCGTCCGGCGGCGAAGAAAATCGGCCGGATAGTTGACGTACGCAGCCAAATCCGCCGGCAGGGGCAGGCTCACCGGGTGCCAGAAAGGAATGTCCGTATCCGCGTTCTCCGCTTCCACACGCCGGTCGCCTGCATCCGGTTTTTTCGAAAGCCGTCCCGACGAGCAGGAGCAGGAATAATCCAACCGGACGAGTTTCCCGTTTTCCCGGTGAAGGAAATTGACGATGCCTTTCTTTCCGCATTTGGGGCAGGTGGTCGCGAACAGTTCGGAGATTGCGTCCCGGCACTGATCGCGGAGATCCTGGAAAGCCCATTGCAGCCGCGGCAGGCTGGCGGGTGTGAAAATGACTTCCGTAAAAAAGGATGCCAGGGGATTCGGATCGGTGGTTATCGCCCGGCGGCCCAAGCGCAAGGCTTCGATCGCCGTAGTTCCATTGCCGCCGAAGGGATCGAGGACGACGTCGCCTTCCTTGGTATACGCACGGATGAATTCCGCGACGACCGCAGCCGGCAGGTTGCCGCCCCGGGGATGCATAGCGTAGATTGGGCCGGGGCCGGTATCCGGCGGCAGGTAGATTCCCGTATCGATGGAGCGGAGGATCGGGATCATGGCCGGTTTTCAGATCCTCCCCGACGCCGATGATCTACCTTATCCATCCGGTGAACCGAAGAGGATACGCCGGGGAGTGAATCAATGAAATACACATAAACCGAGTTATTGAAAAAAGAGGGGGACAATCGAGGTGGGCTCATTCTCCAGGCCGATGATGAACAATTTCAATTACCCACAAGTGTAAAACGCCGTTCGCTCAGGTTATCCTGAAGATTATATCAGGTATATGTTCTAAAGAAGATAATTCTTGTGGTTTTTATTCCATAATTCGGAGATTTCTTCTTTCCTCCGCTGCGGATATTACAAAAACTGGCACTTGACAAATCTCCAGAATGCCTATAAGATACTATCACGATATATCGTGATAGTATCTTATAGGAGGCCAAATGAGCAGATATTCCCATGGCGCGCGCGAAAGCCGTTTTGAAAGGGGCGATATCAAATTCGTCATTTTGGACCTTCTCCGGGATCGACCCAGCTATGGGTATGAAATTATCCACGCGCTGGAGGAACGGTTCGGAGGTTTGTATACCCCCAGCGCGGGAACCGTCTACCCGACCCTTCAGATGCTGGAGGAAATGGGATACGTCACCGCCGTCCAGTCGGAGGGAAGAAAGGTCTACACCATCACTCCGGCGGGAAGCCAATTTCTGGATGAGCAAAAACGCCAGGTTGCGGATGTGCGCGAACGAATGCGCGGGTGGTGGGACCGGCGATCTTCTTCCGAAGAGATGCATGAGGTACTGGATATGCTTAAGGAACTGCGAACGCTCTTAAAGCACAGGCGCCGGCGCATGAATCCGGCGACGCTGCAGCAGATCAAGGCCGTGATGGAACGCGCCTACCGGGAAATCGAAGTCCTTCTGAAAGACTAAGACCCGCCGGAATTTCAAACCTCGATGGCTCGAAACCGCAAGCCGATCCACGGGATACGGAGGAAACCTTTATGCCTGCAATCGAAGTGAAGGAACTGAAAAAATATTACGGAACGACGCGCGCCATCGACGGGGTCAGCTTTTCCGTCGGGCGGAGGGAAATCTTCGGCATGCTCGGACCGAACGGCGCCGGTAAAACCACCACGACCGAGATCCTGGAGGGGCTGCGTCCGCCCGATTCCGGGGCGGTCCAAGTGCTGGGGATGGACGTCGCGCGCGAGCCGCAAAGAATCAAGGAACGCATCGGCGTGCAGCTTCAGACGACCGCGCTTTACCCGCGCCTGACGGTGCGCGAGGTGTTCGATTTGTTCGCCACCTTCTACCGCGGTGAAAAGTACACAACCGATGAACTGATCGGGATGATGAACCTCGGCGAAAAACAAAACATCCAGAGCAAGGACCTTTCCGGCGGCCAGCGCCAGCGGCTCTCCGTGGCGCTCGCGCTTGTCAACAAACCGGAAATTCTCTTTCTCGACGAGCCGACGACCGGACTGGATCCGCAGGCGCGCCGCAGCCTGTGGGAGGTGATCCGGGCCGTCAACCGCGAGGGGACGACGGTGTTCATCACCACCCACTACATGGACGAGGCGCAAACCCTCTGCCAGCGGGTGGCCGTCGTCGACGGCGGGCGGATTATCGCGCTGGATTCGCCGCAGGAGTTGATCCATCAATCCTTCCGGGAAACCGCGATTGAATTCGATCAGAAAGGGGACCAGGCGCCGGAGGGCACATTCCGCGGCCTAAAGGGCGTCACCCGCCCGGCAATCCGCGAGAACGGACACGTGACGATCTACACCGAGGACGCCACACTGACCCTCGGCGGACTGACGGATCTCGCGGAAGCCGGCACGATCCATTTCGACGACCTCCACCTGCGCCGCGCGACCCTGGAGGATGTTTTTCTCAAATTAACCGGAAAACGAATTCGGGAGTGAATCCATGAAAACTTTCTTTCAGCTCTACCTCTCCAATCTGCGCGAGTTCACGCGCAACCGTCTGGCGATGTTCTGGTCGGTCGCCTTCCCGGTCCTGTTCATCCTGCTGTTTGGTGCCACCTTCAGCGGGACGGGCGACACCACCTTCAACGTCGGCGTCGCGGTGGAGGATTCGGGAAAAATCGGACCCGCGCTCGCCCAGGCGTTCGATGGGGTGCAGGCATTCCATGTTAGCGAGGGAACGACCGCCAAGCTCCTCGCGAATCTCAAACAGGGAAAACTGAGCGCGGTGATCGTCATTCCCGACGGCCTATCGGCGGCGGTTCTGGACGGGAAGAATGCAAACGTCGAGGTGCACTATGACCCGTCGAATCAAACCACCTCGCAGGTGGTGCTCACGATCGTCGAGAAGGTCGTCGGCGGGTTCGAACAGGCGATGACTCATCAGAGTGCGCTGCTGTCCATCCAGCCCTTCACCACCACGGTATCCTCCCTGCGCACGATTGATTTTCTTCTGCCGGGAATTCTCGCCATGGCGCTGATGCAACTCGGCGTGATGGCCACCGCGCCGCCGCTGGTGCAGTTGCGCGAGCAGCAGATCCTGCGCAGGCTGGGAGCCACGCCGCTTTCCCGGTCGATGCTTCTGGCCGCGCAGGTTTGTCTCCGGCTGACCATCGGGCTCACCCAGACCATCCTGCTCGTCCTGGTCGGCAGTCTGGTTTTTCACGTTCATATTATCGGGAATTGGATTGTCCTGGCGGGTTTTGTAATTCTCGGAGCACTGATGTTTGTCTCCCTGGGATACTTGATGTCCGGACTGGCCAAGACCCAGGATAGCGTCACCGGTCTTAGCCAGCTGGTTAATTTTCCGATGATGTTTCTTTCGGGGCTGTTTTTTCCAGTGGATATCATGCCGACTTGGATCCGGCCGGTGATCAATGCCATGCCGCTCACATATCTGGCGGACGCGCTGCGGCAGATCATGGTCGGTGCGAACCCGTTGCACACGCTGTGGATCGACCTGATCGTACTGGCTGCGTGGCTGACGGTTTGCGCGATCCTGGCGGTGCGTTTCTTCCGGTGGGAATAAGGGCAACGATCGGAAACTGAAAAGGATTCGAGCGTAATTTGCGTGTGGGGGAAAAAAGAGTCCACGGATTACGCGGATTTTTTTGGATTTTTTTCCATCCGTGTAATCCGTTTTTTTTCTATGTTATCCGTGGTCTTTCTTTTACTTTCCTGCTGAAAACTAAAAAAAGTGGCACAAACCTTGCCCTATTGACAAATAGAACACGTGTTCTATAATGCTGAAAACTGTGGAGGTAGAGAGATGCAAAACTCACAAACTCAAAAACCGTTTCAATTTTCGCTTGATTCCATGATCCCCAATATCCGGCTTCCGGAGCGCGGCGCTTTCTTCCTTGGCCTGATCGTCGGCGCCACGGTTCTTTTTGAGGTCTTCAATTACAGCACCACCGAACACGCCCTCCGCGACGTAATGGGCGGATTGCGTTTTTTGGCGATCCCCTGGGCGACCATTCTCGCCCTGGCTTTCTGCGGCATCGATTTTGCCGGTATCGCGCGGCTGTTCTCTCCGGAGGAACGGGAGGGGAAAGGGCGCGTGGAAGGGATGTATCTTCTGGCGGCGTGGTTGCTGGCGGGTGTGATCAACGCGGTGATGACTTGGTGGGCGGTGACCGTGGCGCTATTGGGACAGCCGAACCTCGGCAACGAACTGGTTTCCCGTCAGGATCTTGTTCTCTATGTGCCCATTCTCGTGGCCGGCGCGGTCTGGCTGATCCGCATCCTGTTGATCGGGATGTTGACCATGTCGGGGGGAAAAATCGCCCGACCGGGTAAGTCTCCGGCGGTTAGGCAACCTATCCCCGTGCAATCTGTTCCGGTCCACCAGGTTCCATCCTCATCCATGGTGCGGCCTTTTACCGGCGGCCGATCCTGAAAAAATTCCCGCGGCCTGAATTCTCAACGCCTCCCCGCACTCAGGAAACGTAAAAGTGCGGGGAGGCGCTTGAAGAAGAACCAGCGCTCGGAAAGTATTTTCTTTTTCGGTGGAGTTATGAGCAAGCGACGCATTCGTTTGAATCCGTATGTGATGGCCAGAATGCTTCCCCTGATGGTCGGGATGATCATTGTGGCGGCCATTTGCACCGCGGCATCCGCCGTCGGCATCATCGGGTCGGCGGCCAAAATCTTCGTAGCCAAAGAACGGCCAATCGCGGACCTTTTTACTCCGCAAGTCCTCGCTTGGAAGCCGCAAATAATGCGATGGTCGGACGACTTCGGGCTGGATCCGAATCTGGTGGCGACGGTCATGCAGATTGAATCCTGCGGCAATCAGCACGCAGTCTCGCCCACCGGAGCGCAAGGCCTATTCCAGGTGATGCCGTTTCATTTCGCCTCGGGAGAGGAGATGCAGGATCCCGAGACCAACGCCCGGCGCGGTCTGGCTTATCTGGCGGAATCCCTTCTGCAATCGAAGGGCGACGTCCGCCGGGCGCTGGCCGGATACAACGGCGGACACGGCATGATCGGAGTGGATCCCTCGCAGTGGAGTTCCGAGACCCGCCGCTATGCGTATTGGGGCGACGGCATTTTTACGGATGCCTCCGGCGGGCGGACGGAAAGCGCCCGGTTGCAAGAATGGCTGGCTGCGGGTGGAGAAACCCTGTGCTCTGCTGGGGGATAAAATAAATACTTGCACAGCAGGAAAACGCAATCCAAAGAATTCATCACTGGAACTTCAATCCCCTATTATTTCGCGGTAGGAGGAGGTGCCATGCAAAAGGAAGAAGCAATTCGAAAATCTCTCGAACTGGTCGAGAACTCAAGAATCGCTTTACTGGGGACAAACGGCGACGCGGGGTATCCCCAGATCAAAGCCATGCTCGTGCCGGATCACGAAGGTTTAAAAAGAATTTGGTTCAGCACGAACACTTCCTCCCGCCGGGTCGGTCAGCTCCGGCGCGATCCGAAAGCCTGCGTATATTTTGTGGATTTTAACGTATGGCAGGGCTTGATGCTGGTCGGGCAGATCGAGATCCTGCAGGATCCGGAATCGCGCCGGCGGCTCTGGCATGCCGGTGATGAACAATATTACCGGCTTGGGGTGGAGGATCCGGATTATTCCGTTTTGCGTTTCACGGCGGAGTGGGGAAATTATTATCACGCGCTTTCGAACGCGACTTTTCGCGTTGATTGAAATACAAACCACGGATTTCACGGATTATTAAAAGGATAAACTATAGATGGATCATTTTATTATTAAGAATAGAATTATTTGATTAAACGGTGTAATCCGGTTCTTCTCTGTGTCATCTGTGATGGATGATTATTCCTTCTTCAGGGGCAGCCAGACGGAAAAGGTGGTTCCCTTTCCGGGTTCCGATGCCACCTCAATCCGGCCGTCGTGGCTCTGGGCGATCCATTGCGCGATGGAAAGCCCCAATCCGGATCCGCCGAGTGCGCTCCGGCTGCGGGATTTTTCCACCCGATAGAACCGGTCGAAGATGTGCGGCAATTCCTCCGGCGGGATTCCCGGGCCATTGTCGGAGATCGTAATGTGCACGAAATCATCGACCCCGCGCAGGGAAAGGAGAACGCGACCTCCGGATTGCGTATATTGGAGCGCATTCACCACCAGGTTTAGCAGCAGCTGCTTCAGCCGGTCGCGGTCCCCGATGACAACCGCCTGCTCGAGGTTGCCAATGCTCACCTGCACCTTTCCCTGGGTCAAAACGAGCGCCTGCTGGAACACCTCCAGCAAGAGCGTGTCAATCTCCACCGGGGTTTTGGAGAGCGGCAGCGTGCCCGCCTCCGCCCGCGAAAGGAGCAATAGGTCGCCCACCAGACGGATCATCCGGTCCACTTCCGATTGCACGGCGTCGAGCGATTCCGAATCGGGGCCCATCCGGCGGATCAGATCAACATTTCCGCGGATGGAGGTGAGGGGCGTGCGCAATTCATGGGAGACGTCGGCCAGGAACCGGGATTGGGCGGTGAACAGCTTTTCCAGGCGCTCGAGGGTTTCGTTGAAAGCCTGGATCAATCTTCCCACCTCGCTCCCGGCGGGAACTTCGAGCGGAATGCGGCGGGAGAGATCGTCGGCCAGGGTGATCTGCAGCGCGGTGGTGGTCACCGCATCGATCGGCCGCAATGCGCTGCGCACGATCCCATTGCCGAGGAGGATGGACAACAGGACGGCCAATGCGCTTCCGATCAGAAGCATGAGCAGCAGGATGTATTGCGCTCGATCGACCACCGTCAGCGGTATACCAACTTCCAGCTGTCCGGCATACACGCTTCCAATTAAAATCGGTTTGGATATCACGCGCAGATGAACGCCGCGGATGCGATTGTCGGTAAATTCTGGTTGCAGAATGGGAAGCGCTCTCGAGGCGAGCGGTTCGTTTACCCCTTGCAGATTGGGCGAGGAAACTAGCAGGTTGCCGTAAGCGTCCCAGATCTGCACGTAAGCGTTGGAGGAGGAGAACGGGAGGGGCGCAAGGATCAGGAGTTTGAGATCTTCAACGCTTTGGATCGCAATGGAATTCCGGAGAGTGTCGGCGGATTCCCCCAGCGCCTGATCGATCTGCTGGGTCAGTGTGTATTGCAGGACGAAATATATGCTTATGCCGAACAGCATAAGCACAGCGATCAGAACGGTTGAATATCCAAGGATTAATCGCGCGCGGAGGGACATTCGGATTAATTTTTCCCGGGGGGTTCGCTCTCCTCTCGAAGAACGTATCCCACTCCCCGAACGGTGAAGAGCAGCCTGGATTTGCTTTCCATTTCCAATTTCTGGCGCAAATAACGGATGTATACTTCGATGATATTGCTTTCCCCGCCGAAATCATAACCCCACACGCGGTCGTAGATGGTTTCGCGGGTGAGGACTTTCCGCGGATGGCGCAGGAAGAGTTCCAGCAGATCGAATTCTTTGCTTGTCAGCTCGATCATCTTTTCCCCTCGATGGACTTGCCGGGTTCCGGTGTCCAGTTTCAGGTCGCCGAACTGCAATAGCTCCGGCTCTCCCGGCCCGGCTCGCCGGAGCAGGGCGCGGACGCGGGCCAGCAGCTCAGCCAAGGCGAAGGGTTTCACCATGTAATCATCGGCCCCGGCGTCCAACCCCTGTACCCGGTCGGATACGGAATCGCGCGCCGTCAGGACCAGAATCGGAAGCGAGGAGTTGGCTGTTCGCAGGCGTCGGCAAACCTCCAGCCCGTCCATCCCCGGAAGCATCAGATCAAGCACGACCAGATCCATCCGCGTTTCACGGGCCTTGGTGAGGGCGACGGTGCCGTCGGGGGCGACGTCCACCTCGTATCCCTCATAGGCCAGCCCGCGCCGAAGAAACGAGGCGATCTGTTCTTCGTCTTCCACTATCAAAATTTTCGGCGGCATATTTTTATCCCTGCGCCCTGAGTCTGAGGATTTCCTTCTTCGAAAGGCGGTTCCCCGGCGGATCCTCTCGAAGCGGATCGCCGGCCGGATGAAATGGAAGGAAGGTTGCGGAATCTACCCCGCGGAAGGTTGCCGGGAATCCGGCAATGGATTCCCGACCAGCACCGGCAGCAAAATAAAAAAGGTGGTCCCATGCCCGAGTTGGCTCTCCAGCCAAATGCGCCCGCCCATGGCTTCGGTGAGGGTGCGTGCCACCGCCATCCCCACGCCGGTGTCGCCCAACCCTTCGATCAAGGGCCCTTCCGTCCTATAAAGCCGGGTGAATACGCGCGGTTGATCCTCGGCGGCGATGCCGGGCCCGCTGTCCTTGACCGTGATCAGCATGGCCCGTTGATTTTGCATCCCCTGAGGGGAATGCGCGGTCAGGACAACCTCCTTTTCCGGCGCGGTAATCACAACCGCGTTTTGGATCAAATGATTGAGGATCTGCTGCAGTGCATCGCGGTCGATCTCGACCGGGGGAAGATCGTCCGATACGTCCAGGTGCAACACGAGATTCTTCTCGCGGACGATTTCGCTCACGCCGGTGATGGCGCTGTCGATGATGCCGGCCACGTCCACCGGTTGCATCGGAGGAGCGGCGATCTTTTCCGGCAGCAGAAGCAGCTGCAACAGGTCCTCGAATAGCGATTCGGTCCGCGTGATGCTGGCACGGATCCGGTCGAGGAATTTCCGTTGCATGGCGCCCAGGATCCCGGCGGATTCGGAGAGCAGCAGATCGGTGTATCCCACCATGGACGAGAACGGCTGGCGGATTTCCGAGATCAGGCTGGTGACCATTCCGATATCCGCTTCGAAGCTCGGTTTCTTCCCGGCGTCCGGGGGCAGGGGCGGTTGGAGCAAAGCCGATTGCAGGTGGGCGTATTCGGTCAGGGTCTTGCGCAATTCGTTCTGGATTTTGGAGATTTCCTGCTGATAGCGATTCTCGGTTTCCTCCAGAGCCGCCCGTAATCCGGCCGCTTCGGTTTCAGCGGAGGCTTGCGCCGGGGAGGCTGCCGTGCCCGCCGCCCGGATTTGATCGAGCTCGGTTTGCAAGGCACGGTTTTCATTTTCCAGGGCCGAAGCGGCTGCGACTATCTCGGCAAAACGCGCCGAATCGCGGCGCGAGTTTTCCAATTCCTCGCGCGTGTCCCGTAATTCTTGTTCAAGCCGGAGGATCGAAGTATCCGTCGACTGCGTTTCTCCGACTTCGCCGCTTTCGACTTTACCTTCGGCCGCCAGGGCGTCCTGTTCCTGCACCAGGGAAGCCAATCCTTCGGCGCGTTGTCGTTCTTCGCGCCACGCCTCCTCGGCCTGTTGAAGTTCCGTCTCCAGACTCATCTTCTCCGTCTGCAGACGTTCGCTTTCCTGGGTGTCTTGGGCCAAAGTCTGCCGGATCTCTTCCAATTCCAGGGTTAGATTGTTGCGGGCATGAATTTGCTGGAAGGCGGCGGCGCAAGCCTCGGCGAATAGGCGCGCGGCGGATTCGTCCTCTTCGCGCCATTCCTCGCCGGAATAGGAGGCCAGCAATAAAATACCGACCGCGGGTTCCTCGGAAAGCACGAGGGGAACGAACAACGCCGGGCCGGTGTGGGCCAGTCCGGCCTTTTCGGCGACGGTCGGCAGGGTTGCATCTGCCTCCGGCTTTTCCAGCCGCAGGATTTCCCGGCCGGCGAGGGCGAAATGCAGTTGCGGAACGGCGTCGGATGTCAGTTGAAACGCGGGGAGCACGGCGGAGCTGATCCGGTCGAACCCGGCAATGAAATCCACTCCATTCCCTTGCTCCGCGTTGGCCAGGAAGTAACTGACTTCGACCCGCATCGCGCTGCAAATCCAGGCGGTCATCGCCTGCGGAAGATCCGGTTCCTCCAAAGTCAGGATGAGGTCGGAAAGCGGCGGGATGGATTCGGAGGCGGCTTGTCTGGCCTGCCGGGCCTGGCTGCCCCCGCTGGTCAGGGAGACGCCGAAAACGGTAGAGAGCGTAAGCCGCATCGCCACGAACGGAAATGCAAAGAGATCAAACAAACGGGCCAGGCCGGGAAGATTGGTGGTGCCGTCCCCAAGCATCACCTGCAGGCTGGTTCCGGCAAGCAGTAGCAGTAGCGCCGGAACGGAAAGGCCCCAACCCTCCGGTCGGCGGATCAGCAAAAGCACGAGCGCCGTGACGAACACGATCCAGCGGGCGGAATCCCATATCAGGGAAAGAATATTGGCGTTGAAGGCACCGGAGGGGGGATTGAGAGAAAGGAAGACGAAGGATCCGGCGGCGCCGACCAGCGCCAAAAGGACCGCACCGATCATTACTCCGTCGCCGGTCCTGCTATTGCGGGGAAAGAGGAAGAACCAAGCCAGCGCAAGGGCAACCAGGATTTCCAGCGCGCGGTCGCCGTTGGCTTGGAGGATCGGCACTGAGGCTGAGCTTGAAAATGAGGGAAGCAGATCACCCGCCAGGCCGATCGTTTCCAGAAGGAAGATCGAACCGGACAGCAGCAGTCCGCGCTTCCATTCCCAGCGCGGCTTCTTCACCGCGAGTAGGAACGCCGATGCCAGCGCGGTGAGAAGGATCCAGGCGCGGAAGAAAATAAATCCGGGAACACCGAGTAAGAATGCTTCGTAGGTGTGAAGAGACACGGCCATATTCAGCGCGCCTCCGCGCGGAATCTCGCGGTAGGGATTTTCCTACTCCTTCGGATTTCCAGCGTGCATCGTGCGTAAAGCCCACAAGGCTTCGAACGCCGGGCTGCGCACGGAACTGTCGCTGTCGCTTAACCCCATGCATAAATCTTCCAGGAATCGATTCTCAGCCATGGCTCCGAGCGATTCAATCGCGGCGGCCCGCTGGCGCGTTTCCCCCTCGCGGATGACGCGCTCCAGCATGGCCAGGGTGGGCGCACCGGGCGCCAGTCCGGTTTTTCGTTGAGTGGCAAACGCCACCAGCCAGGGCAAATTCGCGGGAGAGGGCATGAGAACAAGCGGAGATTCGGCTTCCCCGTGCAGCCGTTCCACGGCCTGCGCCGCCGCCGACTTCACCGCCCATTGTCCGTCTTCCAGCTGAACCCGTTCGAGAATTTCCAGGGCCCAGGGTTGCCCGGTTCGCGCCAGGCCGAAAACCGCAGCGCGGCGGACCAGGAGTTCCGAGTCTTGGATAGCTTCCCGCAGGATGCCGTGCCCTTCGATCGGATCGAGCGAAAGACCCTCGGCGGCGGCGCGGCGCAGGTCGTCCTCGCCCTGAAGGAGAATCTGGCCCAGGACATCGATGGCGGCGTGGGAAGCGATCCGGCCGAGGGCCAACGCGCCGGCCCAACGCAACTCCCGCGAATCGGATTCCATCTGCTTGGAAAGGAGTTCCACCGCGCTCTGGTCGCCCATCGCCCCCAGACCCAACGCCGCAAGGATCCGCGCTTCCCAGTCGGAATCCGGAGAGGATAGAAGCTGCCGAAAGAGGGTGGTTGCAGATGCGTCCCGGCTGTTGAGGAATGCGCAAAGCGCCCGGGCGCGGAGCGGGAATGGCTGGCTGGGGGTGCGCACCACTTTCATCAGCCGGCGGAAAACCTCCACGCGCCAACCGGCGGTGGGCGGGGAATCCCGCAGCCAGGCGGCGACGTGGAGCAGCTTCCACCCATCTTCCACCATTGGCGGCATCTGCGCTTCGCCGGAGCCGGTGTCCTCTTCTTTTATTACCGTTGGAGTGAGCCGGGCCGAGACGAGGGTTGAAACGTCGTCCTGCGCGGCCAGTGCGATCGCCGAAAGTTCGGCCAGCGGCGTGTGAGAATTGGAGAGAAAGGATGGCAGATTGTCCACTTTCCCCAGGGCGACGGAGGAAAGCCTCGCGGCGATGATCATATGGCCGAAGGTGACTCGCCCGGCGGGCCGTCTCCGCAGTATGCCATGGGCGATCATCTCGTCGAAGAAATCCTCCACCGGCGGCAGCGATTTCTCCGAATGCGGCCAGGCCAGCGCCAAGGCGGTTTCCACTTGTTTGCGCGTGGGGGCGGAAACGTTTTCCGCGATCATCTCCCGAACAACTTGGGCCAAGGCCTCTTCGGCAGCGGGAGGCAGATGGCGGGCAACGTAAGCTTGTTGGTCGGAAGCCGCCGTCGTGCCCTGCAAGTCTCCGCTGAAGGCCGCCCAAGCCCGCAGGGTGATGTCGAGCGGCGAAAGGCCGAGCGTTTGCCGGGAGAGCCAGCCGATGAGTAATGCGGGATCCGCCTTTTCGGTTGTTTTCCGGTCCGATACTACGATTTCCTGCCAGCGCTTTCCCCATTGTTCCAGGAATGTCCGATGGTCTGCGGGCAACCAGGGAGCCGGCGTCGCGACCGCGAATCCCATGGGCCGCCAGTGATTGAGTTCCTCGGGATCGATCGTGACGATCAGCCGTGTTTTTGGATACTGGGCCATCAGCGTGCGCACCCAATCGCGGACCTCGTCCTGGGCGGAAAAAGGCAGCTCGTCGACGGAATCCAAAAGCAGCAGCGAGCCTTCGTTCTTCAAACTGCCTTTCAGATAAGAGGGAATTTGCGCCGCCGAAAGTGTGGAGGCGTAATGCGAAACGGCCGCCGCCAGCGGAACCAGCGCATCCTTTGTGGAATTCGGTAACGTCAAATCGTGGGCATTGGCATAGAAAAGCGTCTTGGGGATTCCGGTCGCTGGGACGCTCGTTTCCGACGACCGGCGCAGCCACTCGAGGGTCAACGCGGCCAATGCGGTCGACTTGCCGCTTCCCGGCAGGCCAGTAAGCAGCAGGTGAGTTTTCAGCGGGAGCAATTGCGGGATGGGGATGCCGACCGTGCCGTAGGATTCCGCGAGCTGCGGCCAGTCGGGAGTAAAGGGAAAGAGAGTTGGCGCGTCGTATTCCGGGGGCTGGTCAGGATCCAATGGAGCCGGGGCGGCGAGCACGCGCGGCGGGAGCAGGATTTCCTCCAGCGCGAATAGATGTGTCACGATATGCGACGACTGGGCCCACAGCATCAAATCGTTGCGGTACCCTTGGGCTGCGGTGGTGGTCAAGGCTTCCAGGGCGGTCCGGTAGGATTCGCCCATGGCTTCCCGGAACGAGGCGATCCGCGTGCGGAGTCGGATGAGCACAAGCGCCAGTAGGGCGGCGAAGATGAATCCGATCCAGAAGGAAAGCGAGTCGAATCGCCAGTCGGTGAGGAATTTCATGCCTATCCCATATAAAGGATCCGTCCGCAATTACCGCATTGGATGATTTCCTGCCCGGAACGCGCGGAGTCGATGCGAGCCGATGATGGAGCCACTCCGCAGGCGCCGCAGGCTCCGCTTTCAAACCGGACGACTGCCATTCCATGTTTGCTCCGCCGCAAAGCGGAATATTTTTCCAGATCCTCGGCGGTTACGGCGGAGACCGCCGCTTCCCGCTGGTATCCGATCGTCTCGAGCGTGGTTTGCAAGAGGGTTTGTTCCGCAAGGAGCTTCTCATCCTGCGCTGCTCGCAGCCGCTCCTGCTCCTCGCGCTCCGCTTGCGCGGCGGCCACGGTCTTCTCGGATTCTTCGCTCCGTATCATCGACTGCAATTGCCGTTCTTCGAGGACGGAGAGGTATCGGCGCAGGGCGGCGGACTCATCTTGAAGGTCTTCCAATTCCTTGGGGTTGGTCACGCCGCCGCCGTACAGCGTTTTATCGTTTTCCGATATCCGTTGCTGCTGGCCGCGGGTTTCCTCTTCGGTCCGGCGGAGGTCTTTTTTGGCTTCCTCCAGCCGGACGCGGGCGTCTTCCTCTTCCGCCCGGGCGCGATCCAGTTCCGGGTGCTGCTTAAGGCCCGCCTCGATTTCCGACAGCCGAGCCTGATGGGAATCGATCTGACTGTCCAGGGTTTGCAGTCGGAAAAGGTTGGAAATACGCGTCACGGGTTGAATTATAGGGCAAAAAGGAAGCAAGTCAACACGCGATCCCTTGGATTGACCTGACTTTTTCCGGGCGGTACAATCCGAACGGTTTTTCCTATCGGAGGCAAAGCATGAATCAACCCAAACAGATTTTATTGCGTCGATGCGCCCCGTTGCTCCTGCTCGTCCTGACGCAAGCGTGCAATTTTGGAGTGCAGCGTCCTGCGTCCACTCTGCTGCCCTTCTCCATGACGGAAACATCCGTTAAACTTGGAAACGCGACGGGAACATCGCCGGCAATCATCGCGCCGACCGATACGCCGACTCCCGTCACGCCCACCCCGACGGAGACACCGATCCCTCTGGTGTATCCGGTCGGCCCCTCGGGGTTTCCTTCGAACGTCGATCCCCTCACCGGACTAGCGGTGAGCGACCCGTCTCTCCTGGATCGCAGGCCTCTGGCAATCAAAGTCTCCAATTTCCCGCGCACCGCCCGGCCGCAAGCCGGACTTTCGAAAGCGGATGTGCTCTGGGAGTTCTACACCGAGTTCGGTAACACGCGCTGGATTGCGATGTTCTACGGCCAGGATGCTGAGAAAGTAGGGCCGATCCGTTCGGCGCGCGTTCTAGATACGCGGATCGTGCCTTTGTATGATGCCATCCTGGTCCATGTCCAGGCCTATGAGACCGTGTGGACGGAAATCAGCAAATCCGGGATCGATACGATCAACGAATTCCCGGCCTCCTGTCCCGCTATCTGCCGCGATGCGAACGAACCGGTCGTGGAGAATAGTGCATTCGGAAATACCGTCGAACTGACCAAATACGCCAAACGGATCGGTTTACTCTCCGGTGGGCGGCCTAACCTCGACGGGATGGTGTTTGATCCGGCGGCGCCGGCGGGAGCCAATCCCTCCACCGGTGTGTTTATTTATTTTTCGTCCTCCGCGTCAGCGGAATGGAAATACGACCCCTCCAGCGGGCGCTATATCCGGCTATCCGAAAAGGACACCACCGGCGTGATGATTCCGCTCACCGACAGGACCACCGGAGCGCAGCTCGCGGTGGACAACGTCCTTGTCCTGGACGTCAACATCTTCGGATATGCCGGCAGGACGGGCAACGGGGAACAATTGGACATGGATCTGTCCACGTCCGGGACGGGATATTTCTACCGCGACGGGATTGTCGTACAAGGAAAATGGAAGAGCGGAGGCCCCAACGCGCCGCTTCAATTCGTGGATCAAAACGGCCAGAACTACCCGCTGCACCCGGGTACGACGTATATCGCCATTCTTGGGAACGGTTCCACGGGCGGCCGCACGGCGTCGACGGAATATCGGTTCTTTAACGTGCCGTAACTTACGCGCGCAGCCGGGATAAAAAGGACGTGATTCGCGGATCCCCGATTCTGGATGGATGAAAACGATGCCGTCCCGGGACGTTTCTCCCTCCCCGTATTTCCGCGCCTTGTAGTACAAAGAAGGACATAGACTGGATAGCAATGAACATCCGCAACGAGATCACTCCGTCGCCATTCTGGGAGCGGGGGAAGGCCGGTTTTCCCGTACCGTGGCAAAAAATTTTTGTGTGGGGGGCTATCGGTTTCTTTGCATTGACCGGATGCAGTTCACCCGCCCGCACATCCATATCCGAGCCTGTGCAATCGGTGACGGATCAAACCACCGCGACCACGGCATTCTCCCCCACGGATACGCCGACCCCCGTCGATACCGCTACGCCGACCCAGACCAATACACCTGCGATCATCAATCCCCTCACCGGGCTTCCGGTCTCCGATGCATCGCTCATCCAGCGGCGTCCACTGGCCATTAAAGTTTCGAATTATCCGCGCACGGCGCGGCCCCAGGCCGGGCTTTCCTATGCGGACTTGCTGTTCGAGTTCTATCAGGAATATGGGTTGACCCGCTGGCAGGCGATTTATCTGAGCCGCGACGTAGAAAAGGTCGGCCCGATCCGGTCCGGCCGAAGAATCGACGTCCCGCTGATGCGGGCGTACCAATCCATGCTGACCTTCTGCGCCGAGTTCGACACCACCTGGGATTTCATGGATGAAGAGGGCGTCCGCAATCTGCTGCTTTACGTGGGGCCGGTCGCGCCACCGGCACTCTACCGGGACGAAAGTCAAGTTCCGATCAACGGAATCTACGGGAATACCGCCGAGCTTCGCAAGGCGGCCAAATATCTGAAAATACCCGATATCGTTCCGAACCTCGAAGGCATGGTGTTTTCCGAAACCCCGCCCGCGATGAGCGGCAAAGGCTCATCGCTGCGGGTGAGATTTCCCTCCGACACCGCGATCGCCGAATGGCGCTACAACCCTTCGGACGGGAAATACTACCGCTGGTCCGAAACCGACAAAAGCGGCATGGCGCCGCTCACCGACCGGCTGACCGGCCAGCAGCTTTCCGTTTCAAACCTGATCGTCGTCTACGTCAACTTCATCCAGCGCAACGGGGACCAGATATACGAGTTGGAACTGTTCGGCGAGGGGAAAGCGCTCTTTTTCCGGGACGGGATGGAGGAAAACGGAGGCTGGCGGCTTCCGAAAATCGACCGCCCGCTGCAATTCTTCGGGCCGGACGGACCGTTTGATTTAAAGCCAGGTGTGTCGTGGATCGTTCTGGTGGAAGATTCTTCGACCGAAAATCAGACCGGGGACGCCTGGGAGGTTAAATTCGGCCAGCCCACAATGGGAACGTAAGATGCTGAAAATGTAATTTCTCAACCCAATTATTTTAAAAAAAAGATGTACGCTGATTCCGTTGATTCGGAAGAATACGCGGATACCCCCTGGCCAAAAAAAATCATGTGATGATTATTTTCTCTCCGCGGACCTGTTCTTCCTGCCTGAGGGGGAAAAACATTTTCTAATATTCCAGAGTCTACGTTATCACCTTTGAATAACTCCGGCAGTTAAATCGTTCCCTTTCCCTGAAAACTTAGGTGGGAATTTCCAGCGACGAATCGCCGATCGGCGGGAAGGGGTTGCGGATCGCCGGCAGGTATAAATCGCGCACGTATTCCTTGAGCATCCGCCGGGTGTTGAAGGTCGGCGCGATGGTACGAATGGATTCCTTGATCCGCGCGATCCATTCCAATGGAATGTTGTCGGCCGAGCGGTTCTCGTAAAAGAGGGGAACAATTTCGTTTTCCAAGAGAGAGAAAAGTGATTCCGTATCCTGGGTGTCCTGTACCTCGGCCGTCTGGTCCTGGTTATCCTCCCCGATCGCCCAGCCGTTCCGTCCGTTAAATCCCTCGCGCCACCAACCATCGAGCACGGATAAGTTCAGCGCCCCATTCAAGGCGGCTTTTTGTCCGCTGGTGCCCGATGCTTCCAGCGGCCTCAGCGGCGTGTTGAGCCAGACGTCCACCCCTTGGACCAGATAGCGGGCCAGATCGAGATCGTAATCTTCCAGAAAGATAAACCGCCCGCCGGATTCAAACCGTTTGGCAAACTGATACACCTCCTGCAATAGACGCTTGGCCGGCTCGTCGGCCGGGTGCGCTTTCCCGGCAAAAATGATTTGCACCGGAAGGTTGGGGCGGTTCAGGAGCGCCAGCAGCCGCTCTGGCCGATGCAACAGCAGCCCGGCCCGTTTGTAGATGGTAAACCGGCGGGCAAATCCGATGGTCAGCATGTTCGGATCCAGCAGGACTCCGGCGTTGACCACCTGGATCGGATGGAGTTTTCCCGACAACCATTGCTTGCGGGAGCGGTCGCGGATGTGGGCGGCCAGGCGCCGCTTGAGATGGATGCGTGCCTCCCATAATTTCTCATCGGGAATGTCGGAAATACGATCCCAGACGGCTTGCTCGTCCATTCGCTCGCGCCAATCATCGCCCAGATATTTATCGAACAGGTATCCCATCCGGCGCGCGAGCCACGTTTCAGTGTGGATTCCGTTGGTGATATGGCGGATCGGCACCTTGTCTTCCGGGAGATCCGGCCAGAGGTGGTGGTACATTTTGCGCGATACCCGGCCGTGAATCTCGGAAACTCCGTTGGCATGGTTCGAAAGGTGCAGGGCCAGCACCGGCATGCTGAACGTTTCGCCCCAGGATTGGTGATGGCATGCCAGGTTGAGAAACGCATCGCGCTCCAAGCCCAGTTGGGGCCAGTATTGCGAGAAGAATTTGTCCATCAGCCAAAGCGGAAATTCGTCCGCTCCGGCCGGTACGGGGGTGTGCGAGGTAAAGATCGTCGATTGCTTGACGATATCCATCGCCTCCGGAAAGGTTCGGCCGGCGGCGACATACTCGCGGGCGCGCTCGAGGAGCGCGAACGCCGAATGCCCTTCATTAAGATGCCAGGCGGTGGGGTTGTACCCGAGCGCGCGCAACGCGCGCACGCCGCCGATCCCCAGGATGATCTCCTGCGATATTCTCTGCTCCAGTTCGGCAGTGTACAAGCGCGCCGTGAGCTCGCGGTCCACAGGCGAGTTGCTCTCGACGTTGCTGTCCAGGAGGTAGAGCGGGACCCGCCCCACCCGGACTTGCCATAATCTGGCGGTAAGGTCACGTTCCGGAAGGGAGACGCTGATGGTGAGCGGATTGCCGTTGCGTCCCACCACCGGCCATACCGGAAGGTTGGCGAAGTCGAGGGGCTCGTAGAGCGCTTCCTGCCAGCCGTCTTCGGTGATGCTTTGGCGGAAGTAGCCGAGGGTATACAAAAAACCCAACCCCACCAGCGGGATGCCCAAATCGCTGGCTTCCTTGATGTGGTCTCCGGCCAACACCCCGAGACCACCCGCGTACCCTTGGATTGATTCGTGCAATCCATATTCGGTGGAAATGTAGGCGATCGGCCGGTTGATGAGGTCGGGATTTTCCCGCTGGTACCAGGTTTTGGAGGTGCTCAGGTAATGGTCGAAGAGCTCCATCACCCGGTCGTAGGTTTGCAGGTAATCCACGTTGGAAATTGCGGCGTTCAATTGCGGGCGCTTGACCTGCCGAAGAAATTGGACCGGATTGTGATGGACTTCCTCCCACAGGGAGTAGTCGATCCGGCTGAACAGGCTTTGGGCTTCCGGATGCCACGTCCAGCGCAGGTTGTAGGCCAGGTCCGGCAATCTGCCGATCCGTTTGGGCAGCGAGAGCTCCTTGGCGATGGGGGGTTCGATCGCGAGGAAATCTTCCAGCATTGGGCGTCTCCAGTCCTATCCCCGGGGGAAAATCCTTTTCCAAAGACTCGGGGTAGGAGAATATATCACACGGGCGTGGATTCCGCAGCCCGGGCGGATCATCCGGAGGGGAATTCCTTGAGGGCTTTCCAAAGTGCGATGAGCGCCGTGTTGACCGAGACTTCGATGGCTATCTCCTGCGCGACAAGAAATCGTTGCAGAATTTGCTGCGCGGATTCGCCAATCAGCAGCACGCCCTCCGATCGAAATCCGTCGGCATCCTGCTGAAGTGTTACACCGACGGCGTGTGTAGCTTGCCGCTCGATCCGCCATTGCCCGACGACGGCGGGGAAATCCTCCCGCTCCCGGTTGGTCCCGGTCAGCATTAGGCCGCCGCAAAAAAACTCGGAGCCTTCCCTGCCGAGAACCCCGGCGAGCACGCCGCCCGTCCCGCATTCGACCGTTGCCAGGGTAGCCCCGCAAGGCAAGCAGCGCAATACCTGCCCGGCGAGTGTTTCCTCGTCGATTCCCAGGATATAACCTTCCAGCGCGGATCGAATGTCCTGTTCCGCAGCGGCAATCGCGGCCCACGCGCCGGCTTCGTCTGCTCCGCGGCCCGTGAGGCGCACGTCCGTCATGCCTGCGTGAGCCGCAAGCCCCGCTACGGGATTCTCCGCCCGCTCCCAGCGGCCGATCCGATCGTCGATTTGCGATTCACCCAAGCCCACGACGTGGATCGTCCGCGTGCGGATCACCTCACCGCCGCCGCGCCCCGCAAGAAGAGGAAGTACCTGCTCACGGATCATCGCCTTCATCTCCCCCGGAACACCGGGGACGGAGCAGAGAAGCGCTCGTCCGATCTCCATGGAGATTCCCGGCGCGGATCCGTAGGGATTGGGCAGCGCCACGGCGCCGGCGGGAAGAAATGCCTGCCGGCGGTTGTTTTCCGAAAGGGGACGGTCCAACTTTGTAAACCGGTTCCGGATCGTCTCCCAAAGTTCGGGGTGAAAGATCAACTCGACTCCGGCTGCGCGGGCCATTGCCTCGCGGGTGGGATCGTCCACCGTGGGACCCAATCCGCCGGTGGTGATGACTGTATCCGCCCGGTTCGCGGCTTCGCGAACCGCCGCGGCGATTTGTTCAAGGTTATCACCCACGACGGTAACGCGTTGCACATCGAAGCCGGCTTCGCGAAGCATCCGGGCGATCGTTTGTGTATTCGTATCGACGATGGCTCCGGCGGTCAGTTCGCTTCCGATGACGATGAGCTCTATGATCATGGTTGTTATTCCTCAGATTCGATTATATTGCGGGAACGATGACTGTCAAAGGAGTTCGTCATGCCCGCGTGTTTTAGACCTGCCCTCGGGAGTTCTTCCCGGGGGCGGACATCCACGCAAGGCCTTGCGGTTCAGGAATCCCGCCAAGATCACGCGGAATGACATCCGCCAAAGCTGTTTGGAATTTCTCCTTCCCCATGTGAAAAAACGAAGGAGCGGCGGAAAGCCACTCCCTCGGATTGATAGTGCGTTTGCGGATTCGGACCGTTGTTCCCGTTTGCGCGGGCCTTTACTTTTTTCCGCCGGCGTATTCAATCACCTGCCGCATCTGTTCCAGCGAAAGCACCGGTTGCTTGGGCATACGCCGGACGTATTCTTTGAGCTTCGACGCATGCAGTACGGGCAGGGGGGCGGTGTCGCATTCGACGCGGGTTTTCTCGTAGACGAACACCACAACCGGTTGGACCGGCGGCACATCGTCGGTTTGGAGTATCTTCCGCAGTTTTTTGGCCAGCGCGGCGGCTTCGGCCTCGGCGTCCAGGATGGGATTGCCCAGCGCTTCGGTGCCAAAAAATTTTAGCAGCGAAGAGACTCCGGTTTGGCGCCATTTCTTCCCGTCGTAAGTGATTAACCCGCGCTCGTATTTTGCCAGAATGGCGACGATACCGTTCGGAGTGAACAGGGCATGGTCCGCCCCGAGGCGGAAGTGGACGAGCGTGTAATGGTCGTCCAAGCCTTTGAGCAGTTCGTCCACCGCCTCGTCGGGGGGCGGGACCCGTCCCCAGTGGTTGTTGTATGACGCGCCGATGTTGACCAGAATGAAACCGGCGATCAGCGCGAGGTAGGGAAGCTCCAGCTGGTTGGGCAGGAAATAGGAGGCCGCGAATCCGGCGACCAGGATGAGCATTCCGCCGATCTGGCCGTAATTGCCGATCTGTTGATTGCGGCGGATTAACTTCGGATTGGAGATTTTCTTCAATTTTCCTCCCATTTGCGAAGGACCAGGCAGGCGTTCTGACCGCCCAGGCCGAAAGAATTAGAAAGCGTGATGCGGACGTCGGAGGCCCGCTTCATATTCGGTACGTAATCCAGATCGCATTCCGGATCGGGGTTGTCGGAGTTGATGGTCGGATGGATTATCCCGTGTTCCAGTGTGAGCGCGCAGACGACGGCTTCGACGGCGCCGGCTGCGCCCATTGGATGGCCGATCATCGATTTGGTGGAAGAGATGGGCACGCTTTGGGCGCGCGCGCCGAATACCAGTTTGATGGCGTTGGTTTCCGCCAGATCATTGGCCGGTGTGGAGGTGCCGTGGGCGTTGATGTAATCCACCTCCTCCGGAGCGATCCCGGCGTCGGCCAGCGCCCAGCGTATGGCGCGGCAGGCTCCAGCACCGGTGGGGTCCGGCGCGGCCACGTGGTACGCATCGGACGACGAGGATTGGCCTAGGATCTCGGCGTGGATCCGGGCGCCGCGCCTGCGCGCGCTTTCCAGGCTTTCCACCGTCAGTATGGCGCAGGCTTCGGAGAAGATGAATCCCTCGCGGTTTTTGGTAAACGGCCGGGAGGCGCGCTGCGGATCGGCGTTGAAATTCAACGGCAAAGCGCGCATCGCGCAGAAGGAGCCGATCATAAAGTCTTTCACGACCGCTTCGACGCCGCCGGAGATCACAAGATCCGCGGATCCGCGCCGGATAAGTTCAGCGGCTTCCCCCAAGGCTTGGGTGCCCGCTGCGCAGGCGGTGACGACGGTATTCAGCGGGCCTAGGGCGTGATATTTTTGGGAGAGGTGGTGGGCGGGCATATTGGCAATCGCGGACGGAGGGAGAAAGGGGTTGATTCGGTCGAATCCTTGCGAGCGCAAAGTAATCACACCTTCGTCGAATCGTTCCAGTCCACCGACCGCCGTGCCGAGCACGACCGCTGCGCGTTCGGGATCCGGCAGACCTCCCGAAAGGCCGGCGTCGGTGATTGCCTCCTGGGCGGTTGCCAGGACAAACTGCGAGCAGCGCGCCATGCGGCGGGATTCCTTTACATTAATATAGCGGGTGGGATCGAATCCCTTCACTTCGCCGGCGATCCGGCAGGGCAGGGCGGATGCGTCGAATTGCGTGATGGGGCCCACGCCGGATTTCCCGGCCAGCAGCCCTTCCCACAGTTCGGCGGCGGTCAACCCGAGCGGGGTGATCGCGCCCATCCCGGTAATAACCACACGGGTTCGTTTGTCGTTCATTTCATTCTTTCCCTGGATTGGGATCACTGCCGGTACCGTGCCGCGTCACTTCTCTGCGGATGAGCTCCTGCATGCCCGCCCGGGCAGCCTGGGCCGCAACGCGCACGGCGCTCTGAACAGCCTGCGCGTCGGACCGGCCGTGGCCGATGAACACCAATCCATCCACTCCCAAAAGCGGCGCCGCGCCTTCCTCGCTTGGATTCATCAATTTGCGGACGTCGGCCATCGCCGGTTTGATCAGCAGCCCCCCGAGTTGCACCCATGGAGGTGCGGATAGAATCTTTTCTTTGATCTTGTCAGTGATCAACTTGGCGACCGCTTCCGATGATTTCAGGAAGATGTTTCCGGAAAAGCCGTCGGTCACCACCACATCGGCCTCTCCGGCGTAGACTTCCTTGGGTTCGACGTTGCCGATGAAGTTCAAGGAGCCGGCCTGGAGCAGCGGTGTGGCTTCGCGCACCAGGAAATTTCCCTTGCCGGTCTCCTCGCCGTTGGAAAGCAGCGCCACACGCGGATGGCTTACCCCGCGAACCGATTCCGCGTACATGCTTCCCATGAGCGCGAACTCCACCAGATTCTGCGGGCGGATATCCGGGTTGATCCCGATATCCAGCACCACACAAAACCCCTTGCGGGTGGGAAACACGGGAGCCAGCGCGGGGCGCTCGATACCCTGCAGCATCCCCAGCCGGAAGAAAGCGATGGCGGCGGCAGCCCCGGTGTTGCCCATCGTTACAAACGCGTCCGCTTTTCCGTCCTTGACCAGGTCGACTCCGATCGCCATGGACGTTTTCGGTTCCTTTTGTTTGGCTTTGAGCGCGAGCGCCAGCCCCTTTTCCTTCATGCTCAGCATTTCAGGCGCATGGATGAGTCGAATGGGTAGGTTGCCGGGTTTTTGATCCTCGAGAACCGGGCCGACGATTTTCTCGTCCCCGATCAGAATCACTTCATCGCCGTATGCGCGCGCCGCGGCGACGGCGCCTTCCACGTCCGGACGGGGGAAGTTGTCCGATCCCATGGCGTCGAGAGCGATCTTCATGCCATCTTCCTTTCTTGAACGGAATGATCTTCCGGCAATTATATCCTTCCGGCGGCTTGACACCGGGAGGAACCTCCGGTAAACTAAGGCCCAATTCCAATGAACGCTATTCTCTTGAAGCCTCGCGCTCGTCGTATCTTCTCACACCCGGACAACGGGAAGGTGGGCTAGTTTGGCTTGGGCCGAGCGCGGACAAGCTAATCCAGATGAAATCTTTAAGCCCTCCGATCCTGGAGGGCTTTTTTGCGCATATTCCCGGCGGTGATTCGGAGCAAGCAGAAGGAGACCGGTATGGAAAAGAAGAGTGTGAAGAAGGCGGTGCTCGCTTATTCCGGGGGTTTGGATACATCCATCATCGTCACCTGGCTCAAGGAGAATTACGGCTGCGAGGTGATCTGTTTCACTGCCGACATCGGCCAGGGCGAGGAACTTTCCTCGCTGCCCAAGCGGGCCAAAGCCTCCGGGGCCAGCCGCCTGGTTACGAAGGATTTGCGCGAGGAGTTCGCCCGCGATTATTTATTCCCTCTGCTGCGCTCGGGTGCAATCTATGAAGGTAATTATCTGCTGGGAACGTCCGTCGCCCGGCCGTTGATCGCCAAATACCAGGTAAAGACCGCCGAGCAATTGGGAGCCGACGCGGTAGCCCACGGCTGCACCGGGAAGGGGAACGATCAGGTGCGCTTCGAGCTCACCTACATCGCGCTCAACCCGCGCCTGAAGATCATCGCTCCCTGGCGCGAATGGGACATTCGCTCACGGGAAGACGCCGTGGCGTACGCGAAAGCCCGCGGGATCGCGCTCCCCTCCAGCACCGGCAAATCGCTTTACAGCCGGGATCGGAACCTGTGGCACCTTTCCCACGAGGGTGGACCGCTGGAAAATCTGGCCAATGCGCCGGAAGACGATCTCTTCCAGCTAACCGTTTCCCCCAAGCAGGCGCCGGACGAACCGACGATGGTGGAGATCGGCTTCGAACGCGGCAATCCCGTTTCGTTAAACGGAAAAAAACTTTCTCCAGCCACGCTGATCGAGCGGCTCAATACGATCGGCGGGAAAAATGCCATCGGCCGGGTCGACATGGTTGAAAACCGGCTGGTGGGAATGAAGTCGCGCGGCGTATATGAAACCCCCGGCGGAACGATCCTCGTGGCTGCGCATCACGATCTGGAAAGTATCACCCTGGATCGGGAGACGCAGCATTACAAAGAGCAGATCGCCCTGCGCTATGCGGAACTGGTTTACTTCGGCCAGTGGTTCACGCCCCTGCGCGAGGACCTTCAGGCTTTCTTTGACCGGACGCAGGAAACAGTGACCGGATCCATCCGGCTCAAACTATACAAGGGAAACATCATCTTGCAGAAGCGGTCGAGCCCCTACAGCCTGTATCGAGAGGATTACGCCACCTTCGGGCATTCGGCGGTATATGACCACAGCGATGCGGAAGGGTTCATCCATCTCTATGGATTGCCCTTAAAAGTGCGCGCGTTGATCGAACAAGGCGGTGAGGGCATTCCGCCGGTCAAGGTCGAGCAGGTTCAACGGGACTAGCGGGAAGCGAAAGGAATCATTTTCCATGAAGCAGCTTTGGACGGGCCGGATCGAGGGTGCATTGGATGAAGGGGCCGCCGCGTTGAACGCGTCGCTGGCATTCGACCTGCGCCTGGGGCCGCAGGATGTGCGCGGCTCGATCGCTTGGACGCACGCCCTGGCGAAGGCCGGTATCCTCACTGCGGCCGAAGCCCGACAGATCGAAGACGGCCTGGAGCAGATCGGCAAGGAAATCACAGGGGGAACCTTCCCCTTCACCGCGACGGACGAGGATATTCACACCGCCGTGGAACGGCGGTTGGGCGAATTGATCGGCGAGCCGGCCGGAAAGCTGCACACCGGCCGCAGCCGGAACGACCAGGTGACGACAGACTTCCGCCTGTGGCTGTTGGAAACGGACGACCGCCTGCTGGAAGAACTGCGTAAATTGCAGGCGAGCCTCATCGCCCGGGCCGAGCGGGATTTCGGCATCGCGATGCCGGGGTATACCCACACGCAGCGGGCGCAGCCGGTTCTGCTTTCGCACTGGTGGCTTTCGCATTTCTGGGCGCTGGACCGGGACGCCGGGCGCCTAAGCCAGCTTCGCGCGCGGACGGCGGTATGCCCGCTCGGAAGCGGCGCAATGGCGGGAATGGCCTTCCCGGTGGATCGCGAGACGATCGCAAGGGAGCTCGGGTTTGTGCGGGCGTCGGACAACAGCATCGACGCCGTCTCCGATCGGGACTTTGCCGCCGAGTTTCTTTTTTTCACCGCCCTGCTTGGCATACACCTCAGCCGGCTGGCCGATGCGCTGATCCTGTTTTCCACCTCGGAGTTCGGCTTTGTCGCAATGGATGACGCCTTTTCCACGGGTTCGAGTTTAATGCCGCAGAAGAAGAACCCGGACGTGCTCGAACTGGTACGGGGGAAAAGTGGGAAACTGATCGGCCTGCTAACCGGATTGCTGGCCACGCTAAAGGGTTTGCCTTCGGCGTATGATAAGGATCTGCAGGAAGACAAACAACCCGTTTTTGAGGCAGCCGACACCCTGGAGTCGATCCTTCCGGTCTTGGCGCGATTAATCGGGAGCCTCTCCGTCCACGAAGAAAAGATGACGGCGGCGATCGACGACGGAATGCTCGCCACCGATCTTGCGGATTATCTGGTGCGGAAGGGAATCCCCTTCCGCGCGGCGCACACTGCCGCGGGCCGGGCCGTGCGCAGATCGATCGAACTCGGAATCCCGCTTGCGCGGATGAAGCCGGAGGAATACCAAAAGATCGACCCCGGGTTTGGCGCGGATCTGGCGGAAGTATTCAATGTGGAAACTTCGATCTCGCGCCGCAGGGCAACCGGCGGCACGGCGCCTGACGCGGTGAAGGAACAAATTCAGAAGGCCAGAGCGATCCTTGCCGAGTATTAACCGGTTAGTCGCCTGCCAGATGGAAAAAAACCAAACCACGGATTTCACGGATGGCAAAAAGAATTCCAAATCATGATCTATCCGTGAACTCTCTAAATAATCCGTGTAATCCGTGGCAGAGGGTTTGTCGAAGACGGAAACAAGCTGTCACCGGGTTTCCCAGAAAGACCCGGGAACCATCATGGCACAAAGAATGTGCCAAATACGAGCGGCGCAGTCTGATGCGCCCCAAAGGAGAAGAAGATGAAAGGCATGTGCCCGGAATGTGAAGGCGAAGTACCGATCCCGGAGGACGCGCAGACCGGCGAGATCCTGGTTTGCCCGGATTGCGGCATTGAACTGGAATTAACCAGCCTCGATCCGATCCAATTGAGTCTGGCTCCGAAAGAAGCCGAAGACTGGGGCGAGTAAATGAAGGCGAAAGGGAAAACATAGGGAGGTTGCCGAAGATGAAAATTGGAGTATTGATGACCCGCTTGCGCATCGAGGAAAAGTGGCTGTTCGAGGCGCTCGAAAAACGCGGAATGGCCTACGAAAAGATTGATGATCGCGAGGTGCAGTTCAATCTTGATCATCCCGGCGAATGGGATTCTTATTCGGTCGTCCTCGAGCGCAGCCTTTCCTACGGCCGCGGTTTGTACGCCTGCAAGATCCTGAACGGCTGGGGAATCCCGACGGTAAACACTTCGGCCGTAGAGGACACCTGCGGTGATAAGTTGTGGACATCCGCAGCGCTGAAGTTTGCGGGGGTTCCGCAGCCGGATGTGAGGGTGGCCTTCACGCCGGAAAGCGCGTTGGCGGCGATCGAAGCAATGGGCTATCCCGTGGTCCTCAAGCCGGTCATCGGTTCGTGGGGGCGGATGGTTTCGAAGATCAACGACCGCGACGCGGCCGAGGCGATTCTCGAGCACCGCGAAGTGCTGGGGAACTACCAGCAGAACATCTTCTACATTCAGGAATACATCCAGAAGCCGGGCCGTGACATCCGCGCGTTCGTCGTCGGTGATAAAACCATCGCTGCCATTTACCGTACTTCGGAACACTGGATCACAAACACGGCCCGCGGCGGCCAGGGATCGGCCTGCCCGGTGACGCCCGACCTGGATAAGATTTGCGTTGCTGCGGCGCGGGCCGTCGGCGGCGGAGTGCTGGCGGTGGACATCCTCGAGGATGAAAAACGCGGATTACTGGTCAACGAGGTCAACCACACGATGGAGTTCCACACATCGGTGCCTGTTACCGGAATCGACATCCCGGGGTTCGTCATCGAGTACACCATCGAGGTGGGAAAGAAGAAGGATGAGTTCCGCGCGCAGTACCACCCGGTCCCGCACGCGTCGGTGGTGGAGATCCTGCGATGAGCGCGGAAATAAGAGTTTCCATCGTCGGCGCCTCCGGCTACACCGGCGGAGAACTGCTGCGGCTGCTGCTGGGCCACCCGCGCGTGGAAGTGATCCAGGTTACGTCGGAGCATCACATCGGCGAATACGTTTATTCGATCCATCCGCAATTGCGGAAGCGGACGACGATGCAGTTTGTTTCGCGCCAAACGCTGCAACCGTGTGACGTGCTGTTCCTCGCGCTTCCTCACGGCGAGGCGCAGAAGGAAATCGATCATTACGCTTCTCTCGCGGGAAAGATCGTCGACCTCTCAGCGGATTTCCGCCTGAAGGATCTGGCGCTCTATAAAAAATGGTACGGGCACGACCACGAAGCGCCGGAATGGGTGGAAAAGTTCGTATACGGTCTGCCGGAACTGCATCGCGCGGAAATGCGGACGGCCAGTTACATCAGCGGGGTGGGGTGCAACGCCACGGCGGCCAACCTGGCGCTCACTCCCCTGGTGAAAAACGGCCTGGTGGATACGTCCAAGCCCGTGATCGTCGAGGTGAAGGTGGGCTCTTCCGAGGCCGGCGCCAGTCCGAACCCCGGCTCGCACCATCCGGAACGGGCGGGAGTGATCCGCACCTACGCGCCTTCCGGGCATCGCCATACCGCTGAGGTCATCCAGGAAACGGGGTTGACCGATGTGCATCTGACGATCACTTCCGTCGACCTGGTGCGCGGGGCGCTTGCCGCGGTCCACTCTTTTGCCAAACCCGGCGTGGCCGAAAAAGATTTATGGCGGGCCTTCCGCGCCTTTGCCAAAGACGAGCCGTTCATCCGCATCGTGAAAGAAAAGACCGGCGTGCACCGCGTGCCGGACCCGAAAATTCTGGCCGGCAGCAATTACGCCGACGTGGGGTTCGAGCTCGACCCGGATACGGGGCGGATCGTTGCCATGGCGGCGATCGATAATTTAATGAAGGGCGCCTCCGGCTCGGCCGTTCAGTCGATGAACGTAATGCTCGGATGGGAAGAAACCACCGGGCTGGAGTTCGGCGGATTGCATCCGATTTAATTTACTGACCCTCTCCTCCATCCCCATCCCCTTCCCCCTCTCCCTGATAGGGAGAGGGGGAAGGGGTGCAGGGGAAGGGGGTGAGGGTGGGAGATACTTGATGCTTGTCGTGAAAATCGGCGGCGCGGCCGGAAACAACATGAATACCGTGTGCGAGGATATTGCCGGATTGGTAAAGCAGGGGCAAAAGGTAATCCTTGTGCACGGCGGTTCCGACGAAACCAACGCCGTATCGGAAAAGCTCGGTCATCCGCCGAAGTTCGTCACATCCCCTTCGGGATTTTCCTCGCGCTACACCGACCGCGAGACGCTGGAAATTTTCGCCATGGTGACCTCCGGCAAGATCAATACGCTCCTGGTTGAACGGCTGCAGAAACTCGGCGTAAACGCCTTTGGACTTTCCGGAGTGGACGGCCGGCTCCTGGAAGCCAAACGCAAGGAGGCAGTGCGCGCCGTGGAAAACGGACGGGTACGCATGCTGCACGATGATCACACCGGGACGATCCAGACGGTAAACGCGGCGTTGCTGCAAACGCTGATCGGCGCCGGACTGACCCCGGTCGTTGCACCCCTGGCAATTTCCCCGGAAGGCGTCGCGCTGAATGTGGATGCGGACCGCGCGGCGGCGATGATCGCCGGCACGCTCAAAGCCGAAAGTCTGGTCATCCTCACCAACGTTCCCGGATTAATGCGGCGCTTCCCCGATGAGAGCACACTGATGCCGAACATCGAACGCGCCAAGCTCGGGGAGGCGCTGAAGTTCGCCGAAGGCCGGATGAAGAAGAAGGTGCTCGGTGCAAGCGAGGCGCTCGATCAGGGAGTTGGGCGCGTTATCTTCGCCGACAGCCGGGTGCCCTCACCGGTGAGCGCCGCGCTTGACGGGAAAGGAACGGTCATCTCGTGAAGCCGGCAACACTCGTTCTGCAGGACGGTACGGTCCTAACGGGAACGGGCTTCGGAGCGGAAACCGACGCCGTCTTCGAACTGGTGTTCAACACCAGCATGACCGGTTATCAGGAAATCCTCACCGATCCCTCGTACCGGGGCCAGGGAGTGTTGTTCACCTGCCCGCATATCGGCAACGTGGGCGTCAACCGCGAGGATTATGAATCCGAATGGCCGCAGATTTCCGCGGCGGTGGTGCGGGCGCTCAGCCCGGTCGTCTCCAACTGGCGCGGCGAGCAGCCGCTCGCGGATTGGCTGGTCCAGCACGACATCCCCGGGATCAGCGACGTGGACACGCGCTTCCTCACCCGCAGATTGCGCGATAGCGGGACGCAGAAGGCGGCGCTCTCCACGAAGGGAACGGATGCCGCCAAGCTTTTGGAGATGGCGCGAGCCTGGCCCGGATTGGACGGGCGCGACACGGTCGGCGAAGTGGCCTGCTCGCGGAGCTATTCCTGGGAGGGCGATCCGGGCAGCCGCTGGGTGAAACGCAATCCCGACGGTGCCATGAAGGGGAAGCACATCATCGCCTACGATTTCGGCATCAAGCGCAACATCCTGCGCCATCTGAGCGCCGAGGGCGCCAAGGTGACTGTGTTGCCGGCGTATGCGTCCGCAGGCGAAGCCTTCGCTCTGAAGCCGGACGGCATTTTCCTTTCCAACGGGCCCGGCGATCCGCGCGGGCTTCCAAAGATCGTCGCCACCGTGAAAGCGATCCTCGAGCGCGGCATTCCCACGCTCGGCATCTGTCTCGGGCACCAGTTGGTCGGCCTTGCGCTCGGAGGGCGGATCACCAAGCTTAAATTCGGTCATCACGGCGGCAACCATCCGGTGCGCGACGTGGAAAACGGCGCGGTATGGATCACCGCGCAAAACCATAATTACGTCGTCGAGAGCGACAGCCTGCCGAAGGGCGAAGTGGAAGTCACGCTGCTTTCGCTCAACGACGGCTCGGTGGAAGGGTTGCGGTTGAACAAGCGCCCGGTGTTCTGCGTGCAGTTCCATCCGGAGGCGTCGCCCGGGCCGCACGACGCGCAGGGCGTATTCGCGCAATTCTTCGCGCTCATCCAGAAGGGCGGTGGATAACGTGCCCAAACGCACCGACATTCAATCGATCCTGGTAGTGGGTTCCGGGCCGATCGTCATCGGCCAGGCGGCCGAGTTCGATTATTCCGGCACGCAGGCGATCAAGGCGCTGCGCGCCGAAGGCTACCGCGTGATCCTGGTCAATTCCAACCCGGCCACGATCATGACCGATCCGGACCTGGCGGACGCGACCTACATTGAACCGCTCACGCCGGAGGCGCTCGAAGCAATCATCGCCCAGGAGCGGCCCGACGCGCTGCTGCCCACCGTCGGAGGCCAGACCGGATTGAATATGGCGCTCGCGCTTTCCCAGCGCGGCACTTTGGAAAAGTTCAACGTGCAACTGATCGGCGCCCAACTGCGCTCGATCGAACTGGCCGAAGACCGGCTTAAATTCAACCAGGTGATGCGCGCGAGCGGCATTCCGGTCCCGCGCGGCGGCCCGGCCCACAACCTGCAGGAAGCGCAGAAGCTCACCAAGGATACCGGCTATCCGGTGCTGGTGCGCGCCTCCTTCGCGCTGGGCGGCACCGGCGCCTCGTGGGTGCATTCGCCCGACGAGCTTCCCGAGGCGGTGCGCAAGGCGATCGCCGTCTCGCCGATCGGCCAGGCCTGGCTCGAGCAGTCGGTGCGGGGCTGGAAGGAATTCGAGCTGGAGGTGATGCGCGATCGCGCCGACAACTTCGTCGTCGTGTGCAGCATCGAAAACCTCGATCCGATGGGTGTGCACACCGGCGACAGCATCACCATCGCGCCGGCGCAAACGCTCACCGACCGTGAATATCAAATCCTGCGCGACATGGCGCGAAAAGTGATGAGCGCGGTGGAAATCGAAACCGGCGGATCCAACGTCCAGTTTGCGGTCAACCCCGCCGACGGGGAGACGCTGGTGATCGAGATGAACCCGCGCGTCTCGCGCTCATCGGCGCTGGCTTCCAAGGCGACCGGCTTCCCGATCGCGAAAGTGGCCGCTCTGGTAGCGGTGGGGTATACGCTGGACGAGATTCCCAACGACATCACCGGACAAACCAAAGTGGGTTTCGAACCCTCGCTGGATTACGTGGTGGTGAAGATCCCGCGCTGGGCGTTCGAGAAATTCCCGGGAGTGGATCCGACGCTCGGGGCGCAGATGAAATCGGTGGGCGAAGTGATGGCCCTCGGCCGGACGCTGCCCGAGGCGCTCTCCAAGGCGGTGCTCTCGCTGGAAAACGGCATTGATGCGCTCGACGGTTCGGGTCCCAGCAAGCGATCCAAAAGTTTCGACCAGCCTCCCGCGGATATTGAATCCCTCCGGGTTCCCGTTGCGGGAAGGCTCTTCGACGTATACCGAGCCATCCGGGCGGGCGTCGACCCTCATAGGCTGGCCGATCTGACCGGAATGGATTATTGGTTCCTCGATCAGATGCGGCTGCTGGCTGATCTGGAACGGGAGATTTCCGCATATCGATTGGATACTCTGCCGGCGGAATTACTGCGCAAAGCAAAGCAATTCGGCCTGGCGGATTCGCGGCTGGCCCGCCTGCTTTCCAAGCCGGGGATAGAACCGGCGGTGAAGGAAATCCGCTCCCGAAGACTGGCGCTCGGCATCCGTCCGGCGTTCCTGCGGGTGGATACCTGCGCGGCGGAATTCGAGGCCCAGACTCCCTATTTGTATTCCTCGTACGAAACGGAAGACGAAGCGCGGGTCACGCCGAAGCAAAAGGTATTAATCCTGGGCAGCGGCCCCAACCGCATCGGGCAGGGGATCGAGTTCGACTATTGCTGCTGCCAGGCGGTGTTCGCACTGCGTGAGATGGGATACGAGACGATCCTCCTCAACTGCAATCCGGAGACGGTTTCAACCGATTACGACACGGCCGACCGGCTGTATTTCGAACCGCTGACGCTCGAGCACGTGCTCAACGTGGTCGATTGCGAGAAGCCGGTCGGTGTGATCGTGCAGTTCGGCGGCCAAACGCCGCTGAACCTCTCGGCGGACCTGGCCGAGGCGGGCGTCCCCATTTGGGGCACGTCGCCCGAGGCGATCGCACTGGCGGAAGATCGCCAGCGTTTCGCCAAGGTATTGGATGAACTCGACATCCCGCAACCGGAGCACGGCATCGCCTATTCGCTGGAAGAGGTTCGCGTGATCGCGGGCCGGATCGGTTATCCGCTGTTAGTGCGGCCGTCGTTCGTGCTGGGCGGGCGCGCGATGGCGATCATCGGCAACGAAACGCAGTTGGAGGGGTTCGTCCATGAGGCGTTGGCCGCCGCGCCCGGGCAGCCGTTGCTGGTGGACCGGTTCCTCGAAGATGCCTACGAGGCCGATGTGGACGCCATCGCCGACGGGGAACGCACGGTAGTTGCCGCGATCATGCAGCACATCGAAGAGGCCGGCGTGCACTCGGGCGATTCGGCCTGCGTGCTTCCGCCCTACAAGATCAGCGCGTTCCATCTCAATACCATGCGCGAATATGCCGAGAAGCTCGGCAAACGGCTCGACGTGCGCGGATTGATGAACGTGCAACTGGCAATTAAAGACGAGGTGGTATACGTGCTCGAAGTGAACCCGCGAGCATCGCGAACTGTTCCGTACGTGAGCAAATCGATCGGCATTCCGCTCGCGCGAAGGGCGGCCCAGATCATGGCCGGCCGTTCGCTGCGCGACCTCGGAATTCTGAAGGAACCGGAAGTGGACGGCTTCTTCGTCAAGGAGGCGGTGCTTCCGTTCCAGAAACTACCGGGCGCCGACAGCCTGCTCGGACCGGAGATGCGCTCGACCGGCGAAGTGATGGGGCACGCCAGCCACTTCGGCCACGCGTTTGCCAAGGCGGAGATGGCGGCGGGCTCGGCGTTGCCCGAGGAAGGCGCGGTCCTATTCAGTGTAAACGACTTTGACAAGGGCGCGGCGCTCAAGGTGGCGCGCGATCTGCAGCGGATGGGGTTCCGGCTGTATGCCACACCGGGGACGGCGGCATTTTTCCAGCACGCCGGACTCCCGGTCGAACCGTCCTTCAAGGTCGGCCAGGGAACTCCCAACGTGGTCGATCTGATCCGCGGCGGGGATGTGCAGATGGTGCTGAATACGCCGCTCGGACCGAACGCGCATACCGACGGCAATCTCATCCGCTCGGCCGCGACGGTGATGAACGTGCCGCTCTTGACCACGCTTTCGGCGGCGGCCGCGGCGGTGGTGGGAATCCGCGCCATGCGCGAGAAGGCGTTGCGCTACCGCAGCCTGCAAACGCATTTTAAAATGCAGGAGAAAGAAATAACCTAACTTCTTCACCCCGCCTTCGGCCCAGGAAATCACAAGGCCTCAGGCACCCCTCTCCTCCTTCCCTTAAGGGAAGGAGGAGAGGGGCCGGGGGAGTGGAGGTTAGGTCAGCGACGAGGATTGTATGACCAACACCATCGAACTCGAAAACAAATACACTTCCGGCCTATATGTGAAGCGGCCGATCGTACTCGTTCGCGGGCAAGGGGCGCTGGTCTGGGATGAGAACGGGCGCGAATATATCGATTGCGTGTGCGGCCAGGGTTCGGGCAACCTCGGCCATTGCCACCCGGCGGTGGTCAAGGCGATCACCGAACAGGTTCAGACCCTGATGATCTGCACCGAGATGTTCTACCTCGCCAAGCGCGCCGAACTGCAGGCGCGGTTGGTGGAAGCGGCCGGGGGCGGCATCAATCGCGTCTTCCTGTGCAACTCCGGAACCGAAGCGGTGGAGGGCGCGCTGAAGCTTGCCCGCTACTCCACCGGACGGACGGATTTCGTGGCCGCCATGCGCGGCTTCCACGGCCGGACGATGGGCGCGCTCTCGGCCACCTGGAATAAAAAATACCGCGATCCTTTTCAACCGCTGGTGCCCGGTTTCCACCATGTGGCCTACAACAATCTCGAGGCGCTGCGGGCGGCGGTCAATGAGTCGACCGCCGGGGTGATTCTCGAGGTGGTGCAGGCCGAAGGCGGCGTATACCCGGGCACGCCCGAGTTCCTCCGCGGCGCCCAAGAGGTCTGCCGGGAGAAGGGTGCGCTTCTGATTTTCGACGAGGTGCAGACCGGGTTCGGCCGGACCGGGAAGATGTTCGCCTACCAACACTACGGCCTGCGGCCCGATTTTGTCGCACTGGCCAAATCAATCGGCGGCGGGATCCCGATGGGCGCGATCCTCATCGGCGACCGCGTCCGGACGCTCGAGCCCGCTATCCACGCCAACACCTTCGGCGGAAACCCGATCACCAGCGCGGCGGCGGTGGCGGCGATGGACGTCTATGAAGAGGAACGGATCCCGGAAAAAGCGGCCGAGCTTGGAAAATATCTGATGGCCAAACTCGAGTCCATTTCCTCGCCGCTCATCCGCGAAGTGCGCGGGCTGGGGCTGATTGCGGGAATCGAGATCAAACACAAGGTGGCGCCCTACATCGCCGCGCTGGCCGAGCGCGGGGTGCTTGCCCTGCCCGCCGGGATCAACGTGATCCGGCTGTTACCCCCGCTGGTGATCACCCCCGCGCAGCTTGATCGCGTGGTGGAACAGCTTTCGATCGTGCTCGCCAAACCGATTATTGAGGAGGAGGCCTAGCCTCATGAACGCCGCAGAAAATCCAGACCGTTATCACCAATACCGGCCCCGTCCGCTCGAGGTGATCGACACCACGCTGCGCGAGGGCCAACAGACTTCGCTGCTGCACGACCATCATAAATACTTCTTCACCGAACGGGACAAGCTCGAACTGGTTCGTGCGCTGATCCTCTACGGGGTGAAATTCATCGAGATGTTCTCCCCCGTCGTCAGTCCGCAGGAGCGGGAAGACCTGAAGGCCATCCAACAGACGCGCGACGAACTGGTGATCCAGAAGGGCTATACCTTTCTCCTGGCACACGTCCGCTGCCATCCCGCTGATGTCGAGGCGGCGATCCACGCCGGGTTCGACGGGCTTAACATTTACATCGGCACCTCGCCGCTATCCCGCGCCTTCTCCACCGGAAAGGACCTGGCGGATATCACCCGCTCGGCGCGCACGTTGCTGGAGGA
>JBEKLP010000017.1:0-38807 GCA_050010135.1 Anaerolineales bacterium | reverse complement strand
TCCGCAGCGATTGGCTGCCGGCCAATCTGATCCAGGCCCAGCGGGATTATTTCGGCGCGCATACCTACGAGCGGAACGACGAAAAAGGCGTTTTCCACACCCAATGGATCGGCCAGTGAGGAAATTCGATGACAGACCAGGAAAAATTGGATCCAACCATTCTTGTAATTTTCGGAGCCGGAGACATATCTAGAGATCAAATAACTACTCATTAGTATATAATCGTGTACATGATGAGCACTCTAACGGCAGCCGAATTTTCCCGTTTGGTCGGGGTAAATATCAAGACATTGCAACGATGGGATCGGGAGGGAAAACTCAAGCCCGCCTACCGTACTCCCGGCAATCGGAGAATGTATTCGCAAGACCAATTGGACGAACTGTTACATCGCGCGCCCACAAACCATCAGGTGGCTGTTGCTTATATGCGCGTGTCCAGCCAGTCCCAAAAGCCGGATTTGGCAAATCAAAAGAAGGCGTTGGAACAATTCTGTATTGCGCAGGGCATGGCTATCGAAGAATGGATTTTGGAAATTGGGAGCGGATTGAATTTCAAGCGGCCCAAATTCACCAGCTTGCTGGATCGTATCCTTCACGAAGAAATATCAACGCTGGTGATCGCTCACCAAGACCGGCTGGCGCGGTTCGGATATGACCTGCTGTTGCACCTATGTCGAACTCATAACTGTCGGATTGTTGTACTCAATACAGAGTCGCTCAGTCCAGAGCAGGAAATGGTGCAGGACTTAATGACGATCACGCACAGCTTCTCGGGACGGTTGTATGGATTGCGGAACTATCGCAAGGCGGTGCAGAAGGCGCTCCGCGATGATAAGGGCGCATAAGATCAGGCTCAACCCAACCCCAGAACAGGAAGCCTACTTCCGACGAGCGAGCGGGACGGCAAGGTTCGTCTACAACTGGGGCCTGGCCGAGTGGAAACGCCACAAGGCTGCTCATCCCGGCGAGAAGCACGGGGTCATGGCAGTCAAGAAAGATTTCAACGCGCTCAAAGGCGAGCAATTCCCATGGGTGTATGCGGTGGCGAAGGACGTGGCGGAAGGCGCATTCCAGAACCTGGGCAAAGCGCTGGAAAACTGCTACGCAAGCAATAACGGAAAGCGCCCTGGCGCGAAGATGGGATTTCCGCACTTCAAATCCAAGAAAAACAAGCGTCAATCCTTTCGTCTCAATAACGACAAGATTCAGGTGGAAGGGCACAACTTCCGTGTTCCAAAACTTGGTTGGGTGAATATGGCCGAGGAACTGCGCTTCGACGGCAAAATCATGGGTGCGGTTGTCTCTCAAACAGCCGAGCGCTGGCACGTGTCAATCTCGGTCGAAGTTGAGCCGCCAACGCCAATCGAGTTTCCGAAAGAGTTTGTGGGCGGGGATATTGGCATCAAGGAACTACTGGTGTTGAGTGACGGCACGCGGTACGAAAACCAAGCGCCGTTATGCCGTGAGCTCAAACATCTGAAGTTTCTCAATCGCCAGCTCTCCCGCCGCAAGGTTGGGAGCCAGCGGTGGTACAAGGCTAAACGCCAGTTAGAGGTCATCCATGGCCGGATCGTCAACCGGCGGGCGGATCATATACACAAGATGACGACCGACGTGGCGCGCACCTACCGCATCATCGGAATGGAAGACCTGTTTCCGAAGGGAATGATCCGCAACCGTCACTTGGCGCTCTCCCTCTCCGACGCGGCGTTCGGGGAGATCAAGCGGCAGATGCTCTACAAGAAGGAATGGTTTGGCGGCCAGGTTGTGCTGGTGGATCGGTTCTTTCCGTCCTCCCGGAGATGTTCGGTGTGCGGGCACGTCAACGCAGAAATTAAACTCGACGAGCGCGAATGGACGTGCGCCAAGTGCGATACGCACCACCTGCGCGACGACAACGCCGCTTGCAACATTGAGCAGGAAATAAAACGTATTTTAGGATTCACCCCGGTAGTGGCTACGTCGGGGATCAAGGCTCGTGGACGGGGTGTAAGACCGCGTTGTGCGGCAGTCCCGGTTGAAGCGAGAATTTCAAAGCGCTCACTTTTGAGCACTTAGAAAGTAGCAGCCGCCGGTTTCCTTTCAGGACGAGGAAATCCGGAATAAGAAGGTGGACGTTATGCATACCATCCGGCCCATCTCGCGCGACCGGGTGTATGAATTCGCCGTCCGCGGGCAATGCGGAGCGGGGTGGATGGAAGGCGAGCATGCGGAGGCATATCACCAGGAACCGGGCGTGGATCCCAATTCCGTCACGGAAACATACGTGGCGCTCAATCTGTCTGTCGACAACTGGCGCTGGCAGGACGTGCCGTTTTATCTGCGCACCGGCAAGCGCCTGCCCGCCAAGGTGTCGGAAGCATCCATCCAATTCCGGCCCGTTCCGCACCAATCGTTTTCCTCTTCGGCGATCGGGGATTGGGCGCCCAATCGATTGGTGATCCAGATCCAGCCGTGCGAAGGCATCCTGATCCGGTTCCAAGCCAAACGTCCCGGAGCGGATATCCGCCTAAGCCCGGTGGACATGCGCTTTTCCTACAAGGAGGCTTTCAAGATAAGCCCGCCGGAGGCGTACGAAACGCTCCTGCTGGATGTGATGCGCGGAGATGCAACCCTCTTCATGCGCGCCGATCAGGTGGAGGCGGCCTGGAATGTGGTTACGCCGATTCTGGAGGGATGGAAAGCGGTCTCGCCTGAGGTTTTTCCGACCTATCCGGCCGGCGCTTGGGGACCGGAAGCAGCCCAGATTCTCATCGCGAAGGACGGCCGCAGCTGGCTGATGCCCACCTGTTATGAGAGTCAGGATCCCGCTTGCGAAGAAGGGCGGTGGGCGGACCAAAAAGGATAATGGCATACGTTGCCGGTCGAAGCCGCCGGCCCATCGCATCGGAAGGATCCGGAATAAATCTTACGCATCCCCGGAGGGAAGGACAATGATCTGATGAACATTAACTTTGGCATGTGGTGGACCGCCTTGACGACCCTGGTCAAGATTGAAAAAAAAGATGAATGGGACCGGCTGGACGTGGTTTCCAAGTGGCTGATCGCCACGCGTTCGGCGGTGACGATCGCAACGCTGTATGCGGGCGTGATCGGCGGCCTGCTGGCCTGGCGCGACGGGCACTTCAGCCTGTTGCCGTGGTTGATCGTCACATTCGGATTATTTTTTGCCCACGGCGCGCAAAACCTGCTCAACGACTACACCGATTTCCGCCGCGGTGTCGATCAGCCGCCCTATTTCCGGACGCAATACAGCGTTCATCCGCTGGTGCAGAAATTTTGGACCCCGCGTCAGCAGTTGCTGTGGTTTGCCGTCAGCGGCGCGTTGGCCGTTCTGGCGGGAGTGTTCGCGCTCTTCTATACGAATTTTTCCCCGGCCGTCATCGGCCTGTTCGCTTTTGGCGCCGTGGTGCTCCTGCTCTATACCTGGCCGCTCAAATCCATGGCGCTCGGGGAGTTGCTGATCTTCCTGATCTGGGGACCGGTCATGGTGGCGGGCGTATACGTCGTTCTCGGGAGGGGATGGACTGCCGGCGCGTGGAACGCGGCGCTGGCTGGCGTGCCTTTCGGATTGTTAATCGCCAGCATCAACATCGGCAAGCACATCGACAAACTGTCCGATGATGCGGGTAAGGGAATCCACACGCTGCCGGTCGTCATCGGCGAGCGCGCCTCGCGTTATCTGAACATCCTGGTGTTTATCCTGATGTACGGATTTATTCTTTACCTGATTTTCGTCACGCGCTATTTCACACCGTTCCTATTGATACCGTTCCTGGCGGGGAGGCGGGCTGTACTGGCCGTCGCGGTGATGACCAAGCCGCGCCCGGCTGCGCCGCCCGAGAAGTGGCCGGCCTGGCCGGCGTGGTTTTCGGGATTCGCTTTTTATCATTTCCGCCTTTTTTCTAATCTATTCGTTCTTGGACTGTCGGCCGACGTAATCTTGCGCGCTTTGGCGCCCGGATTTTGGCTGCCGATATAAAATAAATCTGAGATCCGGAGGGGTGCCGGCGCGGAACAGGAGGTCCGGATGGATGTAGCATCGCTTTCAAGGCTGCAATTCGCCGTCACGACGATCTACCATTTTTTCTTCGTCCCGCTGACGGTCGGGTTGGTATGGTACGTCGTCATCCTGGAGACGGCGTACGCGCTCGGGAAGGGCGAGGTCTACAAGCGCCTGGCGCAATTCTGGGGAAAACTGTTCGCCATTAATTTCGCTTTGGGCGTCGTGACGGGCATCGTGCTGGAATTCCAATTCGGGATGAACTGGTCGCCGTTTGCGGGTTACATCGGCGACGTCTTCGGCGTGCCGCTGGCGATGGAGGCGCTCCTGACCTTCTTCCTGGAATCCACATTTCTTGGAATCTGGATTTTCGGATGGAAGCGGCTCTCCCGGGGGATACATGCCGCTGCGATCGGCCTGGTGGCGGTTGGCAGTACGCTCTCGGTGTTTTGGATCCTCACCGCCAACGCGTTCATGCAGCATCCGGTTGGGTACGTCATCCGCAACGGACGGGCGGAACTGGTGGATATCCTCGCGCTCGTCACCAACCCCAGAGCGCTATTATTCTTCTGGCATACCATTTCGGCGGGGTTTGTCACCGCATCGTTCTTCGTGCTGGGGATCAGCGCGTGGCACCTCGCGCGCGGCGGGGAAGAGGGGGCGTTTCGATATTCGTTCCGCCTTTCCGCGATCATTGGGATCCTCGCCACCGTGATGGTCGTTATCGCCGGCGACGCGCAAAGCAAATACGTTCGCGAGGTGCAGCCAATGGCCGCCGCCGCGTCGGAGGGCCTGATGAATACGGCCGACCCGGCGCCGTTTTGCCTTCTGGCGGTGTTCGATTCGACGGGCAAGAAAGTGATCTGGAGCATTGATATCCCGGCCGGGTTGAGTCTTCTGTATTACCTGCAGCCGTCGGGAACGGTGGAAGGCATCAATCAGTTGCAGGAGAAATATTCGACCTTGTACGGGCCGGGAGATTATTCCCCGCTGGTCGCGCTCGATTACTGGATGTTCCGCATCATGGTCGGGGTTGGCTTTCTGATGGTCGCGTTGACGGCGTATGCGCTCTATCTGGGATATCGCAAAACCGCCGCCCGGTGGCCCCGGTGGATGCGATGGGCGCCTTGGGGGATTCTGCTTCCCTATCTTGCCAACACGACCGGTTGGATTCTAACGGAGAACGGCCGCCAGCCGTGGATCGTGCACGGCCTGCTGAAAACCGAGGATGCGGTATCCCCGAACCTTGTCCCGGGAATGGTGATCGCCAGCCTGCTGCTGTTTGTATTGTTTTACACGGTATTGCTTGCGGTCGATATCTACCTGTTGGCCCGGTCCGCAAAAATGGGGTTGCCGGCGGATGAATCCGGACCCGCATCCGCATCGCTTCCGCAGCCTGCCCGGAAGCGGGGCGATGGAGGCAAAGCATGAACCTGAATTCACTTTGGTTCATTCTGGTTGCGGTTCTCTACGCTGGATTTTTTCTGCTGGAAGGATTCGACTTCGGGGTCGGCATGCTGATGCCGATCCTGGGGAAAAACGATTCTGAACGCCGGGCGATCCTCGGTACGATCGGCCCGCACTGGGATGCCAACGAAGTCTGGTTGATCACCGCCGGCGGCGCCACCTTCGCCGCCTTCCCGCGCTGGTATGCGGCCATGTTCAGCGGTTTTTATCCGCTGCTGCTGCTCCTCCTCCTGGCTCTGATCGCGCGCGGCGCCGCAATCGAATTTCGCAGCCGGCTCCCCGGCGCGGCGTGGCGCGGCGTGTGGGACGGAGCGATCGCGATCGGCAGCTTACTCGCGGCCGGGCTGCTCGGCGCTGTGTTTGGCAATCTCCTGCGCGGGACGCCGATCGGTGCGAACGGGATCTATGCGGGGAATTGGCTTGCACCGTTCAATCTTTACAGCCTGATTTGCGGAGCCGCCGCCGTTTGCCTTTTTCTCCTGCACGGCGGGAACTTCCTCGGATTGAAACTGGACGGTGAGCTCGGGCAACGCGCCCGGGCCGGAGCGCGCCGGCTATGGTTTGCCGCGCTGGTACTCGTCATCGGTTTCCTCCTGTTTACGTTTTTGCAAACGGATGTCTACCACTGGCTTGGGTCCGGATCGATCATCCTCCCGCTCGGGTTGATCCTTGGCATGCTGCTCATTGGATATTGTTTGCGGCAAAAACGGGACGGATGGGCATTTTTCTTCGGCGGGGCTACGGTTGTTTTCTTCGCGGCCGCGTTCTTCATCGCACTTTATCCGCGGGTCATGGTTTCCAGCATGCAGCCTTCTTTCAGTCTGACGATCTACACCGCCGCGTCCTCGGACTACACGCTGAAGGTCATGACGATCGTGGCGCTCATCTTTGTTCCGGTCGTGGTGCTCTATCAAGCCTGGTCCTATTGGGTCTTTCGGAAGCGGATCGGGACCGATCGCGAGGAAGAGGGTTATTAATCGGGCGGAAGATTGCTCGAGAGGATGGATTCATTATTTGTACGCGGATTTCGCGGATGTCACGGATTATTTTTATATATGAATCCTCTGAAATAATCCGCTCGTCGGGGGGATAAATCCCCCGACTATTAACAGCGCCGGTCCCCGCTCCGCGAGGATAAAATAAATCCGGCTTTAAAGCTCGGCTTTAAGCCGGGCGGCTCCCCTCGCGGTTTTTGCGGGGGCTGTTGAAAATTCGGAGCGGCTATCCCGCGCATAGCGCGGGATTAGCTCCGGACGTACGGTGATTTTCTGAGGTTTCCATATAAAATGAAGGGAATTATTCCGTGAAATCGGTCTTGTTCCGTGTAATCCGTGTACCGAATTTTCTCGAATTCAGAAAAAGTAAAAAGGCGGTTCAATGAATACTCCGGCATCTGGAAAATGTCTGCCCGTTACTTTGGTTATTTTTGGCGCCACCGGCGATTTAACCTGGCGGAAATTAATCCCGTCGCTGTACGGCAATTATAAAAAAGGCCGTCTGCCGGAATGCCCGTTTGTGGTGGGGTTTGCGCGCCGTCCCTGGTCCGACGAAGAATTCCGCAATAAGCTGCGCGAAGAAGCGGCGCCGGTTCTGGCGGAAATGTTTGATCCGGGTGTATGGGAAAAATTTTCGGAACGGATGCATTATTTCCAGGGCCGGTTTGATTCGGCCAAATCGATTTTAGACCTGGGCGGCTTCCTGAGAAAATTGGAGAACGGTCCGGCCGACCGCCTGTATTACCTGGCGACGGCACCGGAGTTTTTTATTCCGATCGTGGATTCCCTGGGGCGCGCGGGGATGGCCGCCCAAAAAGAAGATTGGCGCCGGTTGGTGGTCGAAAAGCCCTTCGGGAGCGACCGGAATTCGGCGCGGGCGCTCAACCGCGAGATCCACAAGTTTTTCGAGGAAAGCCAGATCTACCGCATGGATCACTACCTGGGGAAGGAAACCGCACAGAATATCCTCTTCTTCCGGTTTGCCAACGCGATTTTCGAACCGGTATGGAACCGCCGCTTCGTAGACCATGTGCAGATCAGCGTCGCCGAGAGCGTGGACGTCGGCCACCGCGCCGCCTATTACGACAAAGCCGGGATCGTCCGCGATATGTTCCAGAATCATCTGCTCCAACTCCTCGCCCTGACGGCGATGGAGCCGCCTGCTTCATTTGCGGCGGATGCGATCCGCGACGAGAGGTTCCGGATATACAACCGCATCCGTCCGATCCGCCTGGAGGATACCGTGCGCGGTCAGTACGACGGTTTTTGCGGAACGGAAGGCGTGGCGCCCGATTCGCAGACTCCCACATTTGCCGCCATGAAGCTGCAGATCGACAACCCGCGCTGGCGGGGCGTGCCGTTCTATCTCCGATCCGGCAAAGCCCTGGCCGAAAAAAGTTCCGAGGTGATCGTCGAGTTCCGGCAGCCGCCGTTCCATGTGTTCGATTTGGAGGGCTGCAAGGAATGTTCCCCCAACATCCTTTCGATTTGTATCCAGCCCGACGAGGGCATTCATTTATGCGTCGCCGCCAAGGTGCCGGATTCGAACCAAGAAATCCGCGCGGTGGACATGAACTTTCACTACCGCACCTCCTTCGGCGGCGAACTGCCGGACGCTTACGAACGGCTGCTGCTGGACGCGTTGAAAGGGGACGCGACTCTTTTCACGCGCAGCGACAGCATCGACGTCTGCTGGCGGTTGGTCGACCCGGTCATCGGGGGATGGGAGTGCAAGAACTCGCCGCCGCTGCTTTCTTACCCGCGGGGCAGTTGGGGACCGCAAGCTGCCGAGGAATTAATGGCCAGGGACGGACGCGCATGGCACCTGCTGTGCCTGGAAGATCCGCAGAAAGGTTAATCCGGATCTCCCCGGGAAAATCAGCCGAATCAATTCTTCACTTTTCGCTAATGGATCACGACGAAAACGAAGTTCTTCCTCGGCCTCATGGGGGCGGTGGGATCAGAGTCTTCGTGGCAGTCGGTCCCGGCAATTGCGGACCGGGTGTTGGCTGTGTCTGGCAGGCTCCCGGAATGTTGCCGACGGGATTGAATCCATATGGCGCGCGGCAGGTATTGTCCACCGCCCAAATGGATTTGGGGGGATAATCCGGATCCCATTTATAAGGCGATCCGGCGTCCTTCTTGATGTAAATGTCGTTGTAATCAAACTGCGTGGGATCCTTTATCCCATCGTCGGACCACGCATTCCAGAGAAATCTACTCGGCTTCTGGATGATCTCCGGGTTGAAGGCGATTTGCATGCTTTTCGGGTCCTCAGGCGAAACGCGCACCCAGGCCGCATTCACATCCGAAGGTTTTTGTCCATCGAAGAGAATCTGGTCATAGGTGCCACCTTTCCAAGGGGCGTCCGAGAGCAGCGGATGCGGCCCACCGACCGTCCCTTTGGAGGAACCGTAGATGATGATATTTTCACGCGACCAGGTTGTGGTGAACAGCGGCCGGGTCCAGACGACGAACTCGCCCCGTCCATCCAGATTGACGTCCAGTTCAACGCCATAGCAAGCGTCCAGGGTGTCCTTGCCGGTTTCGGTCCCATCCAGGACGATCGTGACGTAGAGCCATTGAGAATCGAGCGCCAGAGTAGCGGATTGGATATCGAGGTCGGGTCGGTAGACCAGATCTTTAGTGAATGGCCGCTCAAACTGGTTATGGGTAAAATCATCGCCGGCAATGGCGTAGGCGTTCTTCGCATTGGCGGGCGTTTTGGCATCCGTCAACCAGGACGCCGTCGTTGTGGGCGGGTTTCCGGGAGGTGAGCCCGTAAAGGCCACGGTAGCCGTTGCGCTGGTCTCGGTCTCGGTTGCGGCGACGGTCATGGATGCGGTGAGTGAAGCCGCCGGCGCCTTTTGTGTGGGATTGTTGTCAGGGAGAAATTACATGCTATGAATAGCAACATGGCAAAGAGGATCACGCAAACCCGGATGAGCTTATTCATTGACCAATCTCCCTTTGGGCTTTGTCCCGTCGTCCGTCTATCAGATTGGATGAATTATATCCCGCTTTTACAAATATCCTATTGACCCAAAAGGAAATTTTGCAGGGAGGAATCGTTTGACGGCCGGAATACTGGGCGGCAGATTGCGCCCTATTGCCAATTTCCGGTCAACGCCTGTGCCATTTGCGGATCGATCGGGGTATTTCGCAGCTGCACCGCATGGACAAATTCATCCATCCCCGCTTGAGCTTCCGCCAGCGAGGGTTGTGGGTTCTTTTTGGGATTGCTGATCAAGTTGAAGACCGCCTGCCACCCATCCGGGACGGTGATGGTTGCCAGGGCGGGATATTTCCCCGGAACTTTCTTCCAGGTCCAGAAGGGCCAGCCTGCGGTTACGCCGTTCCCGGAATTCTCGTACATTGCCACGGTCGATCCGATCATGGCGTAGGTGTTATCACCAAATTCCCCAGCCCAGAGAGGAACGTTCTGCGCCCGAGAAATTTCCTGGAACTGATCCAATTTTTTCTTCCGATTGTCGCCGAACCAATTGTACATATGGAACCCGTACATCTCGTTTTCGAAAAGCGGCCCGGTGAATGCGTCGAAATTTCCCGAAAAGGCCGTCCCTTCCAGGACGAGCAGATGATCCGGATCCACCTGGCGGATTACTGGAATGATTCGCTGATATAAAAGAATCAGTTTGTTCCCATTGGAAGGCAGGGGTTCGTTGATCAGATCGTATCCGGCCACGACCGTCCGGCCGCGGTATCGCTCGGCGATGGCTTTCCACAACGCGACGGTGCGCGCCTGATCGTCGGGGGAGAACCAGATCCGCGGTTCTCCGGGACTGGGATTTGAAGGTGGGAGACCCGATTGGCCGCCGGGGACGGCATGCAGATCCAAAATGACATACAGGTTGTATTTTTCACACCAGGTCAGCGCCTGGTCGATCATCCGCCAACCGGAATCCAAATAGACATATGGACGGCTGTCGTCCTCCAAAATGTTGTAATTGATCGGAAGGCGGACGGAGTTGAAACCGAGGCCCTCGATTGCCCGAATATCCGCTTCGGTGATGAAGTTTTCATATACCTGCTGATGGAATCGGTCGAGGGCATCCTGCCCGACCAGCTTAATTACTCCCTGATCGATCGTATTTTCCGAAAGATCGCTGCCTTTGCTGAAATCCCAGCCTTCCCACAGCAGCCATCCGCCGAGATTAACGCCCCGCAACCTCAGCGGCTGGCCGTTTGGATCGATGAGGGATCGGCCCACTTGGTGGACCATTGGGTTGTCGGGTTGGTGATCGGAATAAGGTGTCTGCGGGATGGGAGTCCCGCTGGCTTTACAAGCCAGACCGGCAACGGTAACGATGGCAAGGACTGCCAGGGGAGGAATCAACCGTTTCATTCATTTCCTTCGCGGTAATAATTTTTAGCTATTATACTGTTCCAGCCCCGGGAAGAACCCAATTCAAGGGACGCCGTATCTCTGGATGCGCAAGTCGAAAAATCGTTCCAAGGACTGCGGGCCAGCCGGAAAGGTTGTCTTCATCGGATCCCTTGACAACCCTATATATACAAGCTAGAATATATAACAAGGAATAAAAAGGGAAACGAATGTCCGTCCGCATGGTAATTCTTGGCCTCCTACGCGAACGCCCACTGTACGGTTATGAATTGAAGCAAATCATCGAAGAGCATATGGGCGATTGGACCTCCATTGCCTTCGGATCGATTTACTTCGCGCTGGACAAACTGACCGAAGAGAAATTTGTGGAAAAGGTCGGCGTTGAGCGCAAAGGGAAACGTCCCTCGCGCTGCGTATACCAGATCACCCGGGCCGGGCGTGGGGAATTCCTGCGCCTGTTGCGGGAAAGCTGGCAGGCCTTCGAGCCGCAATACTTCGATTTGGATATCTGCCTGCTCTTTCTAAACGATCTGCCTTCCAAAGAGGTCATTGGCTACCTGCGAAAGCGTCAGGCAATCCTCAAGGAGGTGCTCGACCATTTGAAAACCCATCGGGCCGAACAACTCAAGCTGCCCGATGTTCCGCACCATGCCGCGGCGATCTTCGACCACTCGACACTGCACACCCAGGCGGAATTAGCCTGGATAAACGACCTGCTGAAAAAATTGGAAGGAGGCGAATACCCATAGACGGGATTTTTTTCCCTGATATTCCAAGTTGTATATTCCATCTTATATAAAAGGAGAAAAGAAAATGGTTAGGCAAAGAATCCCCGAAACGGGTGATGGGATCCAGGGCGAATCCATCGTCGCGGACTATGATGAAATGCAGCGCAGCTTGCGGGACCGCGGATGGATCGAGACAAAATTGCTGCTCGACCACGGGCTTCTCCGGGGGCATGCGCTCGAGGTCGGGCCCGGACCGGGCTACCTGGGATTGGAATGGCTCAAACATACCACGGGCACCAAGCTCACCGGCCTGGATATCAGCCCGGATATGCAGGCGTTGGCGAAACGCAATGCGCAATCCTACGGGATTGCGAACCGAACCGATTACCGGCTGGGCAGCGGCGACGGACTTCCGTTTCCGGATGCTTCGTTTGATTTCGTGTTCACCAACGGTTCGTTGCACGAATGGGCCAATCCGAAAGGAACCTTCGATGAAATCGGCAGGGTGCTTGCGCCGGGCGGACGTTACCTGATCTCCGATCTGCGCCGCGATCTTAATCCGCTTGCATTCGCAATTCTCTGGCTCGGCTGCCGTCCGGGTTCGATGCGATCGGGTTTAATTTCCTCGATAAACGCTGCTTATACCGCATCCGAACTACCCAACCTCTTGGCGGGAACGCGTTTGGCGGGGGCGAAAGTTGAGAGTCAATTTATTGGCAACCTTATTTACGGAGTGAAATAATAATTTGAACCGGATAAATAATTCCCCAACTTGCAACGATTTCCATAATTCATGGGGGGGAAGAAACCGATAATAAAGCCCGGCTATGCCGGGCTTTATATTTATCGATCGGAGCTTGATCAATGGGGTTGCGTGTTGATGCGTCACCCACGGATCAACGCGACGACGACGATCAGAGCGGCCAGCGCCCAGCGATAATAGACAAACACGTTGGTGGAATTCTTTTGAAGGTAACCCAGCAGCCAGCGGATGCAAAGGTATCCGCTGAGCGCGGCGGCGAGGAAACCCGCGGCAAAGAGAATCCAATCGGTTTGCGGCAGTCCCGCTCCAGCTTGAGATTGCTGGAAGAGATCCCACGCGCTTTTCAGACCGGCACCGGCGATGATCGGGGCGCCGAGCAAAAACGAAAAACGCGCCGCCGCATCGCGCTTGAGGCCGAGCGCCAGTCCGGCCGTGATGGTGCTCCCGGACCGCGAAACGCCGGGGAAGACGGCCAGTGCCTGGGCGAACCCGATAATGAGCGTGTCCTTCAGTGTGAGGGAATTCACTTCGCGGATGGGGCTTGCATACCGTTCGGCGGCCAGGAGTGCGAGCGCCAGTAGGACGACAATCGCCGCCAAAATGAATATCGCGGTTGAAGAAATTGGGACGTTCGCCTGATGGAACAACCGGTCGATCTTGCTCTCGGCCAGGACCCCCGCGATGCCACCCGGGATGCAGCCGATGACCAGGAACCAGGCGAGTCGCCGATCCATATTGCCGCCAATTTTGCGTTCGATCAGGCTGGCCAGAAAGGCGCGGACGAGGCGGGCCCAATCCGTGGCGAAGAACCACAGCACGGCCAGGAGCGTGCCCATGTGCAAGGCGACGTCGAAGGCCAGGCTGGTAAGTGCCGGATCATTCCATCCGAAAAGCCAAGGAACGATGATCAGATGAGCCGAGCTGGAGATGGGGATGTACTCGGTCAGTCCTTGCACGGTCCCCAGGATGATCGCTTGCAGGACGATTGGCATGAAGACTCCGTGGACGTCGGATTTTAATAAAGCCGGATTATTTTGATTGTAACCTGAAATTCATAGAAAATGTTACTTCACTCCCGCCTTGGCAATTATATTGGATGCCAATTCGAAATCCTAGGCCTTGGCCTTGAGATCTTCTGTATCTACCCGGATGCGCACCATATCCCCTTCGAATATTGCTCGGCCTTTTGCCGATCTTTAATACCTGATATAAATTCCTTTGCAATTTCTTTTTATTGCCTCGTAAATGCTCTTCTTTGACATTCTATTAGTTCTTTCGATGCTTTATTTTTGCCGAACAGGGAATAAGACTAAACCTTATAGCATGCAGTGAAGTGGCCGGCGCCCTTGTCTTCCAGGGGCGGGTGGTCATTTTTCAGACAATAATCATCGCTGATCGGACAACGGTCGAAGAACCGGCAGCGCACCGGCGGATTGATCGGCGCGGTTATCCTGCCTTTAATCTTGGCGGCCGCACGCTTCACCTGCGGATCTGGAACCGGAACCGCCGACAGCAGGGCCTGGGTGTATGGATGCAACCCGTGCGCCAGCACCTCCTCGGTATTCCCCGTTTCGACGATCTTGCCCAGGTACATCACCGCGAGGTCGCGACCCATGTAGCGCGCCACGGCGAGGTCATGGGTGATGTAGAGATAGCTAAGATTGAACCGGTCGCCCAGTTCCAGCATGAGGTTCATGACCCCGGTGCGGATCGACACGTCCAGCATCGAGGTGGGTTCGTCCGCCACCACGAAGATCGGATTGACCACAAGCGCCCGGGCGATCGCCACGCGCTGGCGCTGGCCGCCGGAGAGTTCGTGCGGGAAACGGAACAGAAAAGTTGACGGAGGAGTAAGACCGACCAGCGCAAGTGTGTCCGCCACCCGCCGTTCGCGTTCCGCCCAGTTGCCGATGTTCTGGACGTTGAGCGGTTCGATAACGGCGTCGAATACCGTCATCCGTGGATTGAGGGATTCGTACGGGTCCTGGAAGATCATCTGCGCCTTCCGCCGGAAGCTGCGCATGGACTTCCGCTCCAAATGTGCAAGATCCATGCTCTCCTGCCCATCATTGAATTGCATGCTGCCGCCCGTAGGCTCGTGGAGCTTCACCAGCAGCTTTCCCGTGGTGGTCTTGCCACATCCGGATTCTCCGACCAGGCTGAGCGATTCCCCGACGGGAATGGAAAAGTTGACGCCGTCCACCGCGTGAATGAAGCACCGGGTTTGGCGGAACATTCCCTGTTCCACGGGGAAATATTTTTTCAATCCCGAGACTGTGACCAGATCCTTGTGGTTCATAAGTCCGTTCCCACGGGGTGGTGGCAGGCGGCCAGATGCCCGTTGCCGTAATCCGTATCCGGCGGCGGTTCCCGGCGGCAAATGTCCAACACGCGCGGACAACGCGGATGGAATCGGCAACCGGAAGGCGGGTGGAGCAAATCCGGCGATTCGCCGGGGAGGGAGAGAAGTTGGCGTTTTGGTCCGAGAATGCTGGGAAACGCGTTCAGCAATGCGGAGGTATATGGATGGCGCGGTTGAAGAAACATATCCTTCGTGCCGGCGATTTCCATGATTCTCCCTGCATACATAATTGCAATCCGCTGCGAGACCTCGGAAATGACGGCGATGTCGTGCGAGATATAGATCATCCCGAGCTTGTTCCGTTCCTGCACCTGCTGCATTTTGCGCAGGATGGTATCCTGCACGATCACGTCCAGTGCGGTGGTGGGTTCGTCGGCGATGAGGATGTCGGGATGGCACGCAAGCGCCATGGCAATCACCGCGCGCTGGCGCATGCCGCCGGATAATTGATGCGGATACCGGTCCATCAGCGACCCATCCAGGCCGACCAAGTCGAATAGCTCCGCCACCCGCGCCCGGGCCGCGGTGTTGTTCATGTCCTGGTTGTGGTTTTGGAGGGCTTCGATGATCTGATCGCCCGTGCGATAAACCGGGTCGAGCGAATTCATGGCCGCCTGGAATACCATCGCGATCCGGCGTCCGCGGTACGGACGGATCTCCTCTTCCGAAAGCGCGGCCAGATCCATGCCGCGCAGGAGGATTTTCCCGCCCAGGATGCGGGCGTTTTCCGGCAGGAGTTTCATCAGGCTGATGGCAATCGACGATTTTCCGGATCCGGATTCACCCGCGATCCCCAGGTTTTCCCCTTCGCTTACCGAGAATGAAACATTCTCCACCGCGGTTACTTCGCCGCCATGGATGCTGTACTGCATCGTCAGGTTTTCCACTTCCAGCAAAGGATCGCTCACAAAACCTCCGGGCGGGTTATCGCCGGCGCAGGCGCGGGTTGACCACCTCGTCCAACGCGCGGCCCACCAGATAGAACGACGAGCACAGCAGCGTGATGCACAATCCGGGCGGGATGACCAGCCACCAGGTGTCCAGGCGCAACAGATAGCCGTTGACTTCCGCCAGATGAATCATCAGCCCCCACGACATGCGGATGTTGATCAGCCCGAAAAATGACAACACGGCTTCGGAAAAAACGGCATCGGTCACGGTGAACATCATATACAGGAACGAGAGCGGAAGGAGATTGGGAACGATGTGGTGGAAAATGATATGCAGATCGTTTCCACCGGCCACCCGGGCCGCCTCGATGTACGCGCGCACCTTGATCGACAGGGCCTGGGCTTTGATCACGATCGTGTCGCCGCCGAATCCGGCAAGGATTCCGATCAAGACGGCCAGTTCGAGAATCTGGAGCTCGAACAGCGCGGAAAGGACGATCAAGATCGAGACGAACGGCAGCATCATGATCAAATCGGCAAGGCGCATAAACAGGGCGTCGATCCATCCGCCGAAATAAGCCGAGACCGCGCCGACGGTGGTGGCGATGACGACCGTTACCAGGGCGGCGATGATTCCGAGCGCGAATTCCGATTGCGTGCTCTCCATCAACTGGCTCAACACGTCCCGCCCCTGCGGATCGGTGCCCAGCAGGTGCCGGGCGGAGGGCGGGGCCGGGTTGGCCGCGATCGACGGGTCAAAACCACGTACCGGATCGAAGATGTTGCGGTCCCAGACTGTGGCCATGAGAATCGGATGGACGACCGCCAGCACCAGAAATGCCGAGATGATCCCCAACCCGATGACGCCGATCCGGTTTTCGAGGAAGATTCGCCAATTCTCGCGAAGCTCCTTCCCGCTGGCCCGCAATTGCATCCTCAACAGGGCGGCTGCGCCCAGTGGAACGAGTCGGCCGGTGTCGGAGGAAGGGGAGGCAGTCGCGGTGGGCATGAGTGTCTTCTGCTTGGGCGATCGCTACGAATAACGGATGCGCGGATCGAGATAGGCGTACAGGACGTCCGCCACAACATGCGCCGTGAGGGCCAGAATGCCGGTAAACGCCAACGCGCCGATGGCCAGCGGAATATCTTCCACCTGCGCGGCCACGAGCAGCGTGCGGCCCATCCCCGGCCAGGAGAAAATCGTTTCGGTGATGATGCCCCCGCCGATCGCGAATGCCAGCGAAAAAACGAGCGAGGTCACCACGGGAAGCATCGCGTTGCGGGCCGCGTGCCGATCGCGGATGACCCGCTCCGGCAGCCCGTTCGCCCGGGCGGTTGTGATGTAATCCTCGCGCAGGGTCTCCAGCATGCTGTTCCGGGTGAGCAGCATTGTCCCTGCGAAAGAAATCAGGGTGAGGGTGATGACCGGCAGTGCGAGATGATACAGAATGTCCAGCGCGTAGATTCCCAAACCGCTCAAGGCAAAACCGGCGACGGGAAGAAAAAGAATAAACGCGGCGCCGATCCAAAAAGCGGCCTTCCTCCGATTCGGGGAAAAACGCTTAATCCTGCTGCTCCAAATCAGCAGTAGAACGGACATGACGATCCCGGTCAGGATCATCGGAAGGATCAATGTATTGGCTGTGATGAATGCGGGAGCGGCGCTCCAGAGATCCACGCTGATGAATTTTCCGGTCGGAAACCAGCCCAGAGCCACGGCGAAAAGCCAGATCATCATCAGTCCAAACCACGGTGTGAATACGGTATACAACATCACGCCGCCCACTGTGGATGCGTATTCCCAAACACCGCCGCGTTTCCAAGCCAGCAACTTTCCCGCAAGGAACCCCAAATAAAAAGAAAGCACCGTCGCGGTGAGAAAAAGAATCAGCGTGCGCGGAGCCCGCTCTACAATGATACTGATGACGGTTCTGGGATTTTCCGAAAGTGAAACGCCGAGATTCCCGCGCAGGAAGTTTCCGATCCACTGCAGATACCGCTCCGGGGCGGGTTTATCGAGGCCCATTTCTTCCCGGATTGCCCGGCGCTCTTGGGCGGTCATATTGGGGCTGCTGTAGTACACGTTGCCAAAATCGCCCGGCTGGGCGTTGATGAGAAAGAAAACGGCCGTCAGGAAGAGGAAGTAGGTGATAACGACCTGGACCAGCCGGATGATCAAATACCGCCCCACCTGCACCTCGCTTTCCGGAAGAGAAGACCAGAGGGCGGGATTTCCCCGCCCTCGGCATCCAATAATTTAATTATTTAATATTCACCGCCCACGGCATCCCGTAGACCTGCTGCAATCCGCCGAGCGTTGCGATGTACGGAAAGGTCAGACGATTACTGTACGCCTCATAGATGCCCGTGTCGAAGAGCGCGATCCAGGGTACGTCGTTGGCCACGAGTTCCTGGATTTGGTTGGCGATACCGCGGCAGGTGTCGTAACTCTCGCACTTTAGCAGCTCCCCGGAGAGGGTATCGAAATCCTTGCTGATGTACCCGCCGGCGTTGTTGCCTCCCATCTGAGCCTGGTCACTGGACCAGAAATCGCGCAGGTAGGCGGGGAAGATGGACAGGTTGCGGCCGAGAATGTAGATGTCGAAATCCTGCTTTGAGAAAACCTGATTGATAATAACGTTGAAACCGGTCAGCTTGGCCTTCACGGGGATACCCATTTCGTTGGCCCAAGTTTCGATCCAGACGGCGAAGGTGGCCCGCATCGGATCGTAACTCGGGCTGGGCGCCAGCAGCTCGAGCGCGGGCACCGGATTTCCGTCGGGCATGAGCAGCGCGCCGCCGGGAACCACTTGCAGGTTGTCCGGATCCCAGGCCGGTTGCCGGCCGTCTTTCCAGGTGTAGCCGGCTTTGGTGAGAATGTCGATCGCCGCGGTGACCCGTTGCTCCCGCGACATCCCCGACCCGTCCGCGTTGTATCCCCACTTGGTCACCTGGTCGGAATACCAGGCGGTGTCGGATACCGGAACGAAACTGTTCAGCGGAAAGGCCACGCCCTGAAGAACGGAGTGGGTGACGAACTCCTTGTCGATCAGGGTGGCGAAGGCTTGGCGGAAGGCTGCGTCTCCCATCGGCTGCCGGCGGAGGTTGAACGCCAAGTACCGGAATCCGAGCGACGGGTTTTGGATGACGTTCAATTTCGGATCGGTTTTCATTTGATCCGCCAGCCCCTTCGAGAGCCCGCTTGGATTGAGGACGTAATCCACTTCGCCCTTTTGCAGCGCAAGCAATGCGGCGTTCTGGTCGCTGTAGATAATGTATTGAACGGATTGCACGAAAGGACCGGATTTGTAGTCCAGGATCTTATCGCCGGTCAGGTCGCCGTATGCCTTGAAGTCGTATACCTTGGTTTTGGATTCATGGTAGGCGCCGTTGGCATATTCCACAATTTCCGCGCCCGAGAAGAAATATTTGGAATTGGCGGCGCTTTGCGCGTAGGCCCCCTTCTCCCATTTGGAGAACAGGAGGGATCCGGCCAGCGGTTCGCCGCTTGGATCGATCGCAAAGAGCGCTTTCTGGGCATCGCTCACTTTCGCCTGATACGCGTCCCGGTCGGCTTGCGGGGCGTCCGCAGCCGGGCGCACCAGGCCTTCCAGGGGTTTTGCGGCGTCGGCGATCTTCGACGACCAAAAATGTTCGCAAAGGATGGGGAGTTGCAGCACGCCCCAGTCCGTCCGGGCGATGCCCGGCTTCGCACGATAGACAATTTTCAACGTATAATCATCCGCGGCGACAGCGCTGTCGACATAGTTATAATCCACCCATGCTTGCCAATTCCCCGAAAACAGGCCAAACTTCAGGACGGTATTGATCGTAAAAGCTGCGTCTTTGGCTGTGAATGGTTGGCCGTCGGACCAGGTGATCCCCTTCTTTAAAGGAATTGTTTGGGACCACTTGTCGCCTTCCGGAACGAGCGGAGTGGCCCAGTCGGCTGCCGCCTGCAGCACGATCTGATTCGTCTGGTCGGAAAGAGTATACAAGGCAATCCGCATGGGCAGCAGAACATAAGCGTTCCAGACGGTATTATCCGGCCCGTTGGCTTGCCAGAAATTGGTGGTTGTCAGGTCTTCCGAAATCCCCACCTTGAAGACTTTGACGGCGGTCTGTGTACGCCCGCATGCGGAAAGAACGAGCACGGCGGTCAGGATCGCACTGACAACCAACAAGCTCTTTTTCCGGAACATATTCATCCTCCTTGTTTTACGGGCATTATCCAGAACCCTTCCGGATAAAACAAATTCGCGCTTAATGATCAAGCTTCCGCTCTCGGCGTTCTTAATTCGAGGGGGGAATGGATAGGATTTGGGAATCGCCGATATTTCCCAAGGTGAAAAATTTCAATGGGTGGGCAACCAATTTAAGGTACAAGGGCGTTATCCCTTGAAAGATGCATTGCAGGATGATTGCGGATCCCTACGGTGATTGCGATCGTAGGAGGTGGATGCGCTGTCGTGGAGAAGCGGAAGGCCATGATTATCCCAACCGCCGGTCAGAGGAGCATCCAGGATGAATGTTAAGCAGAACAACTTCTTTATTTTAACACCAGCCGCCTTTTTTCGGGAAGCCTGGAAAATTCCCCCGTTCCGATTTCCGATGGCAAGGTTCGAAGACAATCTGTTTTTCGTCGATGGGCGGGCTGCCCTTGAGTTCTTCGGGGCCCTTACGCAGAGCCGGACCCGAAATTATTCACAGTGCCAAGCTTGAACCATATTACCCGATACGGATCCCCCCCTCCGGCTCCGGCGGCTGCAAACCATTCGCACTATAATCTCTGCAATGGCAAAGCGACGAACCCCGGCCAAAAAAAATCAACCGGCTAAAAACCCTGTCGTCGGATGGCAATTGCTTCTGGAGGGGTATCCGTGGTTTTCCAGCAGGCGAGGTTTCCCTTTACCCGCCTACTCGGAATACATGCCTCCGCCCCGGCTGGGGCGCAGGCCGTATGGCGCGTCCGATCCGGAAATTCTCCCGCCGGAGGATCCATACGGTTGGAATATCTCGGAAGCCGAGGAGGAGTGGGAACTAAGGCCGGGGCTGAGCCAGTTCGCCGAATATATCCTGTCGGCATTGATCAAGCTGGGGCGGGGCGAACCGGTTTACGCCATCAGCGGGCATGGCGGGAGCAACCTTATGGACAATCCATACTGGCCCCGCGAACTTGCGGAACGCGCCGGCCGAATTCCACACGAACGGTTCGTCGTCTTGCTCCCGCTCGCGCTTTCCCGCACGCAAGACGACTTGGGCCGCATCCGCTGGACTCTGTTTGGAGGATCCGAACAAGGCCCGGAACGGGCCTTCTGGAAAAGCTACGCATTTGGACGGGATGCGGAGTCTGCTCCTGCGGATGTCACAGATTTTTTCCTTCGTCTGCTTGTTAATGTTTACGAAGAGCGCGCAGCTTCCGCGCGCGATTTGCTCGCCCTGGGATTCCGCTTTCTGCCGACCGATTCCTATAAACCCTTCTCCTATTGGAAGCCGGACCGTCTTCCCGAAGGAATCAAACCATTTCTCGTTTCCGATCCGGCCGATTGGGAGAAGGTGCGCTACCTATTTACGTTTCGCCCCTTCGCCGATCTTCCGGCCGCGGTGCGCCAGCGGTATCTCACCGGCCGATTGCACCTGATTCCCTTCCCCGGAAGCCTGGTTTTTTGGGGGATGCCCTCCTATCGAAGACTGGCGGCTGAATTTCCAATGGCGATGCAGATTCCGGTTCTTCACCTTGTTCCCCGTAGCGGTGGGCCCGACGGCATCCGGGTACCGCAATCCGGATGGCTGCATGAACCGCATCCGGGTTCGGATGCGGTCGTCGTTCAAAAGGAGCTGCTCGCGCCCGATTATCAACGCACGCACCGCTGGAACCGGATGCACCGGTATGAAAACGAGCTGGCGCTCAACCGGCGTGCGGATCACATGGCGCATGTGCTCTTCGACACGTCGCTTGCGGCGCTGGGCCTCTACGACAAACCCATGGCGCGCAATTGCCAGATGTGGACCGGCGATTTCGATCTGCTCCTGGACGGGCCGCACGCCGACCGGCCGGCGCTCCGCCGCGCCGAAGCCGCGGTGGTCGCAGGCGGCCTCTTCGGGTACCGGTTCCAATTTCCGGCGATGCGAACCGGCCTGCATGAGGTGTACTGGCATCGCCCGCTCGTTGCTTATCTCTCCCGTCGGGAGAAAAAGATACGGGTGCTTCCGGATTCCCCGCTGGGGTACCTCACGGCATATCTCGCATCCGCGCCGGTCTTGGCCCGCCCGCTGGAACTCCGGCCGCGGCTGCTGCGGCGCGAACTTTTTCTCGACGCCGTACGGGAGTTCGGGAAGGGTGATCATTACACGCGGCAGACGGCGCACAACCTGCTCTCGCTTTTGGATGCCGGCGAGTTGCTTGGGCGTGGGCCGATCCCCCAGTCCTTCACCCGGAATCTAGCACTCCTGGCCAAAGATGAATCTTTCGAGACCTGGCTCGATTCGCTTCCGAAGCGGTCCCTCTCGCCGGCAGCGGGGCGGCGTATGCAAGCGAGTCTCGCCGCGCGGATTTCCACCTCTCCCGAAACGCTCCCGGATCCCATCACCTTCGAAGCTACCGCCAACCGCGGGTTTGAGGAGGCGTACTGGAACGATATCGTCTGGCTTTCCGGCGGACGCTACCAGACGACCGACAACGCCGATATCGTGCTCGATCCCGCCACCCGGAGCCACCTGACGCATCACCATCGGGATCTGGAAAAGTTGGGAGACGATTTGCTCCAGCGTCACCGCGCCGCGATTGCCGCTGCCGGCATGGAGGGGCGTGCGGTTTGCGGCGAACTGCCCTTTCGATGGGAAACCGATTTTGATTTCCCGGAATTCGGCGGTTGGTGCATGGATAGCGAGGGACGCGCCGCGGAGCGCAATCTGCTGGTGGTGATCCCCGGAAGCAACCGGAACGAGGCGGTTGTTCTGGCTGACCATTACGACACGGCGTATATGGAAGATGTGTTCGACACCGCCCACGGCGGGTCGGGTGCGCGCCTGGCATCCGCCGGCGCCGACGACAACCATTCGGCCACCGCCGCGTTGCTGCAGGCCGCGCCGGTCTACCTCCGGCTGGCAAAGGACGGCCTTCTCGCGCGCGACGTCTGGCTGCTGCATCTGACGGGCGAGGAATTCCCGGCCGATTGCCTGGGCGCGCGTTCCTTCTGCCGTGCACTGATCGAGCGGTCGCTTCAATTGAAATTGGCGGATGGAAAGAAAACGGATTTATCGGCGGCGCGGGTGAGGGGAATCGTGGTGATGGATATGATCGCGCACAACCGTGAAAACGCGCGGGATATCTTCCAGATCGCGCCCGGGCGCGGACACGAGTCGCTTCTCATCGCGCGCGAAGCGAACGCAGCCAACAGGCTGTGGAATGAACATGCGCGCGAGTGGAACCGGCGCGCCGACCGGATCGGGGCCGGCCGGGGGACGCGCACCCGCGACGGCCGGACAATCCCGCCCGTCGCACGCCATCCGAGTTTGCTGGGCGAGGTGCGCACCGTCGATCATCCGCTGAGTTCGCTCTACAACACCGACGGCCAGATCTTTTCCGACTGCGGAATCCCGGTGGCGCTCCTCATGGAAGATTACGATATCAACCGAAGCGGATATCACGATTCGCGCGATACGATGAAAAACATCGATCTGGATTACGGGAGCGCGGTGGCCGCAATCGCCATCGAAACCGTCGCCCGGCTGGCTGGGGCGGGAGGTTAACCTAACCTCACCTCCCCTCCCCTTCTTTCCCCCTCCTCCCCTTCCCTTAAGGCCTGTCCTCGAGCGAAGCGAGGGGAGAAGGGGAGGAGGGGGCTGGGGGTGAAGAGGTTGGGCCGGAGGAGCTAGTATCAAAAGGCGAGTTGCGGGGAACGAAGGCGGAAAAATCGCCCGGCATCAACGCCGGGCGATTTTATTTTTCATAATCGGTCGAAATCAGTTATGGAAAATGATCTTTTTCCATCTAGAGTTGGGATGTGGTTTTTACAAACTCCAGCACGTCCTTAATCTTGGTGAAGGCCAGGGCGGTCACGGTATCGGCGCCGCCGTAATAGATTGCAATCCTTCCGGTCGGAGGATCGTACAACGCGGCGCATGGGAAGGCAACGTTCGGCACGTCGCCGACGCATTCGTAAAGCGTTTGCGGGGAAAGCAGATACGGCCCGCCGCGGTAAATCACCTTCCAGGGTTTCTCCAGATCCAGCAGCGCGGCGCCGTAGCTGTAGACGAAACCGTTGCAGGAGGTGAGCACGCCGTGATAGAAAAGCAGCCAGCCTTCGGGGGTTTCGATGGGAATCGGTCCGGCGCCCACTTTCGTGGCCTGCCATCCGCCTTTGACGCCCATCACGAAGCGGTGTTCCCCCCAATGCACCATGTCGAGACTCTGGCTGAGGTAGATATCTCCGAAGGGCGTGTGGCCGTTGTCACTCGGCCGGCTGAACATAACGTACTTGCCGTTGATTTTACGCGGAAACAGGACGCCGTTGCGGTTGAAAGGCAGCAGCGCGTTTTCGAGGAAATGGAACTTTTGGAAGTCGTAGGTATATCCGATCCCGATGGTCGGCCCGTGATATCCATTGCACCAGGTGACGTAATAGCGGTCCTCCAGCCAGACTACGCGCGGATCGTAGCGGTACTGGAACCAGTTGATGTCCGGATCGTCGCACAGCCACTGAATCGGGTCGTTGTCCAGCTTCCAGTGAATACCGTCCTTGCTGAAGCCGCGGTGCAGGTCCATGATGCGTGCGCGGTCGTCGCAACGGAAAACGCCGGCAAACTCGCCCTGGTAGGGCACGACGGCGCTGTTAAAAATGCTGTTGGAAGACGGAATCAGATTGCGCGGGATGATGGGGTTGCCGCTATAGCGCCAGATCACGTCGAAACTGCCGGCGGGTTTTTCTTCCCAGGGAATATTCGGAAGCGGGGGATAATTCATGAACGCTGGTCTCCTTCGGAATTATTAATCCGCTCGTTCCGGATTTTCAATCGATTGCGAAATTATAGCATGCCGGAGGGACAGTCTTTATCAATTGGGAAATTTCGCTTATCGATCGTTCGCGCGCGGCCTGCCCCGCGCCGGGAGAAGGCGGTCCGGAGAGTTTTTTCCGGCGACGCGGGAAAAGCGAAAAATGCGAAGGGAGAACCGTGGATGAGGGCGCGGACGGGACGACGGTGATGTTTGATCGGGCATATAATTACCCGAATTCGCAAGAACGAACCGGCATTCGACGCACCGCATCCCTTCCCTCGAAAGGGTATCCTTATGACCGAAAAACTTTCCAATCGCGAAAAATGGACTTACGGATCGGGTGATCTATCCTTCAGCCTGATCACTACCATCGTCGGCGCCTATTTCGCCATTTTCCTTACCGATGTTGTCGGGGTTCCGGCCGCCATGGCCGCAGTGGCGATATTCGTCGGCAGTACCTGGGATTACATCAACGACCCGATCGTCGGCTACATTTCCGACCGCACCCGCTCGCGCTGGGGGCGCCGGCGCCCGTTCCTGCTTTTCGGAGCGCTGCCCCTGATGCTGGGGTTCACGCTGATGTGGTGGCGTCCGCCGTTCACCCAACCCGTCGCGTTGGTCATTTATTTTTCCTTGGTCTTTATCGTCTATGAGTTGGCGGCGACGTTCGCCTACATGCCGTATCTGGCGCTGACGCCCGAATTGACTTCGAATTATGACGAGCGCACGTCCCTGATGAGCACGCGTGCTTTCTTCTCCATCCTGGGAAGTTTGGTGGCGTTCACCATCCCGCTCCTGATCGTCGGCGCCTTTCATCCGGAAAACGCCGGACGGGTGCTGATCATGGGAGCGGCCTTCGGAATCTTCTGCGTCATCCCGCTCTGGCTGGTGTTTTTCGGCACACGTGAACGGGAAGAGTTCATGAACCAGCCGCAGAAGGGAATCCGGGAGTCGATCGTTGCGGTCCGGAACAACCGCCCCTTCTTTTTCGGCCTGGTGATTTATCTGTTCACGTGGGTCGCCATCGCCATTCTCGAGTTGATCCTGTTGTACTTCATTAAATACGTCGTTCGCCAGGAGGGGCAAAGCGACCTGATCATGGCGACGATCTTTGTGGTGGCGATGATCGCCCTGCCGCTGTGGGTGTGGGTCTCGCGCCGGTTGAACAAACGCTGGGCTTACATCGCCGGGATCGCATTCCTGGCGGTTGTTCTCCTCACCATTTCTTCGCTCAGCCCTTCCAGCAGCCTGCCCTTGCTCCTCGCCCTGTGCGTGCTGGCCGGGATCGGTGTATCCGCCGCCCACGTCATTCCTTGGTCGATCCTCCCCGATGCGATCGAGTATGGCGAGCTGCACACCGGCGAGCGGCAGGAAGGGATGTTCTACAGCCTGATCACGCTGGCGCAGAAGATCGCCGTTTCGATCGCGCTTCCTCTGGCGCTGTTGATTCTCGGCCGCGCTGGGTACGTCCCCAACAGTTCGGTCCAACCGGAATCCGCGGTCAATGGAATCCGTCTCATCACCGGCCCCATCCCGGCGGTCCTGATGGGACTGGGCATCCTGTTCGCCTTGCTCTACCCGCTCGGGCGCGAGAACTACACCGAGATCGCGCGCCAGCTGGAGGCGCGCCGAAAGTCCGGCGCTTCCAAATCCCAATGAGCGATTCGATGATCGAGATTCGTCCGGTTTGTACGCGCGCGGAACGACGCGCGTTCCTCACCTTCCCGTGGACAATTTACCGGAAGGATCCGCTGTGGGTGCCGCCGCTGGTTGGGGATCGCAAAAAGGCGACCGATTCCAAGCGCGGACTGTTTTTCAAAAACGGATATGCCGATTTTTTCATGGCCTGGAAGAACGGGAAGGTAGCCGGGACGATCTGCTGCGCGGAGGATACCGCCGAAACGCGCGACCGCGGGCACGGCGAATGCATGTTCGGTTTTTTCGAATGCATCGAGGATTACGCGGTGGCCGAGGCGCTATTTCGCTGTGCGGAGGATTGGGCCCGCGCGCATGGCTTGAGCGCCATCTACGGACCGTACAACCTCGACCGCGAGGATTCGCGCGGGATCCTGGTCGAAGGCCGCGACCGGCCGCCGCCGATTCTCTGCGGGCACAATCCCCTCTACTATGTGGATTTCTGTGAACGCTTCGGGCTGCAAAAACGCGAATCCGACAACCTGGCGTATGCAATCGACGTCGATCCGAATTCTCCGCCCGTCCGGCGGCTGGCGCGGCTGGCTGAACGCGTCCGGGTGCGGAAGAATATCGTCATCCGCAACGCCGACCTGAAGGACATCGACGCGGAAATCGACCGCATCTGGGATCTGGAAAACCGGGCGCTGGCGCACCTGAACAACTTCGTCCCATATCCCCGCGAGTCGATCGAAAGCCTGGTGATGCCGCTCAAGGATCTGGCGGACCCCGAATTGATCCTGTTTGCCGAGATCGACGGAAAAACAGTCGGTTGGTTTCCCGGCATCCCGAACTTCAACGAAATCCTCATCCACCTCAACGGATTGCGCTATCCGTGGGATTACCTGCGCGCGCTGTGGTATCGCAACCTGCGCCCAGAATGCGTCTCGATTAAAAGTATCGTTGTGCCCCCCGAATACTGGGATACCGGTGTCGCAATCCTGCTGTTTGACGAGATGGCCCGTCGGGTTGCTGCCAAAGGTTACCGATGGGCGGACCTTTCCCTGACCGGCGAAGACAACCCGGATACCTGGGATCTGGCCCATCATATGGGCGCCAAAATCTATAAACGCTACCGGTTTTATCGGAAGCCGGTCGATTTATCGTCGGGATGAATCTCGGGGCTTTCGCCCGGAATTTACCCGGGGCCAAAGCTCCGGGAGTACGAGGTGGCGGCGATGGCTCGCGTGCGGTTGCAGCTCAAGGCGAACGGTTGGCTTGGGCGATCGTATTCTGTCGCGATGGACGATTCTCAAGGTAAAAGATGCGTTACGACGCTTCCGGGGTTTGTTCGGACCTGGCAAGAATCCGCGAGGTGGATTTACGAATTTGCTGCAGGCAGTGTTTCACGGTGACCGGAAGGCTTAAGCCGGCGATGTGCATCCACGTGGCAAGATTTTTCCGTTCGGGATAATCCGTCCGCAACCGGTACCCGTCGCGTTCGATCAGATCCAGGACGCGTTCGAAGCGCGCACAATACCAGATCCCGGCCAGTTTGCAGCGCAGCACATCGAGCGAGTCGATGTAGCGCCGGCCGTCCCGCAGAAGGCGCCGGGCGCGTACCACTTCCCCGCGCACCCAGGCGCGGAAGAATTCCCCATCGAGGTCGTCCGGGTCGAGACCGGCGGAGGGAAAATGCTCCGCCGGGAGGTTGACGTATCCGGAGGCGAGATCCTCGCGCATGTCGCGCAGCATGTGCGTGACGTGGGCGCCAAGAACGGCCAGCGTGCGGTCCGGCGACTTGGGATAGGGGTGGGAATTGCCGATGAAATATTGAAAACCGTCCATGACCGCCTTGGCCAGATGGGCTGAATAGGCATCCAGGTCCTGCGCCCGGACGGGCCGGCCTCTGCGCAGAGCGTCGAATTCGAGCACCCACAGGAAATTGCGGATGAAGGATTGCAGCCCGTCGGTGTTGCCGCGGTCGTGCGCGATGAGCTCGGCGAGCATCTCCTCTTCGGTGGTAATGTCTGCCGGCCGTTGGTTCCGGTAGCAGCTTTCCACCAACTTCGTCTGCCGCTCGAGAAAACGGAGCCGGTCATTGTCGGATGAAGTATCCAGGTCGATCCGGTCGTCGGCCCAGCGGAAGTAAGCGTAGGCCCGCAGGCAGTCATCGACCAAGTTCCGATCGGCCAGCAGGACCGCCGTCAAATAGGATTGCTTGCTGCTCCGCCAGGTGACGGATCGAGCCAGAATTGCCGAATCGTTCATTGCTCTATAACTCTCCCGATCAACCCCATCCGGTATCGCGCAGCGTGAAAGCCGTGCGGTAGGTTCGATCCCTACATTTCCTGTTCGCGAAGAATTCGTTCCGCAACAAATCGTGAAGACGTCAGCACCATCGGAATGCTCGTGCCGGGGTGGGTGCTGGCTCCCGTGAAGTAGAGATTCCGGTAGCGCGCATGCCGGTTATGCGGGCGGAAGTAACCCATCTGAAAGAGTTTGTGGCTCAATCCGTGGGAGGCTCCCCACGTCAAATTGTACCGGTTTCGCCAGATCTCGGGAAGAAAGCTCCGCTCGACGGTGATGTGCGATTCGAAATCCTCCAGCCCAGCTTGAGCCAGCCGGCGCAGGACGAATTTCCTGGCGCGGGATTGGATGGCCGGCCAATCCTGGGACCCATCCTTGCGGATGTGGCCCACCGGAACTGAGACGACCCAGGCGTCGTGGCCGGGTGGAGCCGTCGAGGGATCCAAACCGCTGGTCGCATGGAGATAGAAATTCGGTTCCTCCGCCAAGGTGCCTTCCTTTAATACAGCGTCGAAATTCCGCCGGTAATCTCCGGAAAACAGCACGTTGTGCGGTCCCATCCCGGGATATTGCCGGTTGATCCCCCAATAGAACGTCACCGTCGAACAACCGTATTCCATCCGGTCGATGCGGTTGGCCGTTCTATCGGCCGGCAGCAAATGGCGGTAAACGTATCCCAGATCCGCGTTAGCAACCACGAGGTCGGCCGGAAGCGTCTCGCCGCCGGCGAGGGTCACGCCGCTAGCCCGCTGCCCCTCCACGAGGATTTTTTCGACGGGAGCGTTGAACCGGAACGTCACTCCGTTCTTTTCGGCGATGGCGATCAACGCTTCGATGATTCCGTACATTCCTCCCCGCGGATACCACAACCCGTCCGCCAACTCGACATATTGCAGGAGCGAGTAGGTGGCGGGTGAATCGTACGGGCTGAGCGCAATGTACAAATCCTGAAACGTAAAGGCTATTTGCAACCGCGGATCGCGGAAGAAGGTTGCGGTATAGCCCGAATGGCGCAACAAGGCTCTCAGCCGGAGGAACCGGAACAGGTTGGCGGGGCCGGCGAACTCGGCAAAATTCCGAAAATCCCGCTGGACGATATGGTCCATGGAGAGACGATAATGGCCTTCGGCTTCCTCCAAGTAGCGCAGCATCCGGCCGAAGCTGCCCGCTTCGACGGCCTCCAGCTGCGTTTGCATCCGCTGCAGATCGGACGTCAGTTGAAGCTTTGAATCATCCTGGAAAAAAAGATGATAGGTGGGGTCAATCCGGCGCAAGTCCAGATAATCTTCCATGCGTTCGCCGAGGTCCGCAAAGGCTCGCCGGTACAGTTCGGGCATCAGGAAGATTGTCGCCCCGGTATCGAAGGTGTACCCGTCGACCGTCATCCGGCCGCACCGGCCGCCCGGAAACGCGTTCTTCTCCAGGACCGTGACCGCATATCCTTCACGCGCCAGGCGGGCGGCGGCCGCAATTCCGCCGACGCCGGCGCCGATCACGAGGACCTTGGAGGTTCTTGGCATCGATTTCATTATGGCTTTCCAACCCGGAAAAAAGGATTGAGATCCGACGACTTTCGGGCAATTTGGTTCATTTAAACTCTATATACGTAAAAAAAAGAAAATCCTCTCAGGCGTATTTATGTCTGGTTAACCAATTCCGGCGATTGGGGATTCCCCGTCGGATTTGATCCTTTGGATTGCACCTTGGCGCGATCCCGCGGGTAGTATCTTCGGATGGGCTGCTTGGATCGGCGCGCCGAACCGGGCATCGAATTTATATCATCATGTTCCTGCTATCGCCAGGTCTTGGAGGAATATTTTCGTTCGAGATTCCATGGAATCCGACTTTTGTGGCCTGAAATGAAAGGCTATAATGATTATTGCAGAAAGGGCGGTCCAGGTGAACGAGTGGTAATTCGACGACCGATGAGGAAAGCGAGCGTTGCATGGGAGGGAAATTGAGCGGGAAGCTTTTTTGGTTGCTGGTCGGAATCATTATTATTTTTTCTGGATTGATGGGGGCGGCATTGCTGTCCTCCGGGCATGATTGGGGGGATGATTTTGCGTCCTATATCATGCAGGCCGAGAGCATCGTCAATGGCCGTCCTTCACAATTCATGGAAGCGAATGCTTTCACCATCCATCAATCCTCCATCAACCTTGGCCCGGTTGCTTACCCGTGGGGTACGCCCGTATTGTTGGCTCCTGTGGTGGCCGTCTTCGGTCTTAATCTGGTGGCTTTAAAAAGCATCAACTGGATATGCTATCTCCTCTTCCTGATAGCCCTCGCGGCCGGTTTGCGCTCCAAGCTTTCCCCTTTGTCGTTGATCGCGCTGGTGGCGATCCTGGGATTGGATCCGGCGATCCTCAAGTTATTCAATACCGTTGCTTCCGATATTCCGTTCCTGTTATTCTCCACCCTGACGATACTCCTCATCGGAAAGGTCATCGTCGAACGACGAATCCTATCCGTCCAGTGGTTTGGATATGTTCTCCTTGGGATATGCCTGGCGATCTCGTTTTTTATTCGCACGACCGGAATTGTTTTGTTACTGGTCGCCATCCTTTCGGAGGCCGTTCTTTCCATTCCATTTTTCCAGCGGAGCCGGACCGTGGATTTGGACTTGGAAAGGAAACTAGATCCCATTCCCCTCCCCCGGACGCGAATTAATTGGAGGATGATTTTCCTTCGCGCCATTCCCTATTTTGTTTTCCTCGGGATGACAGGCATTTGGTATCTGCTGCTGCCGAGCGGGGAAGGGGGATATCTCCAATCGCTGGGGGCGATTTCCGCCCGGGAGATTAAAGCCAATTTCCTTTACTACCTTGGCATGCCGCAGAATTTCTTTTCCGCGATCCCGTTTTTCCCGCTGGTGTTTGGCGCGACGCTTCCGTTCTTTTTCACCGGTCTGGTGAAAACCATCAATCGATATTATCCCATGGCGATCTATGGAATATTGACGATGGGGGTCGATATCGTATGGCCCGCAAACCAGGGTTTGCGGTTTCTGTTGCCGATATTCCCGTTTTACCTTTTCTTTCTCTTGATGGGAATGGAATGGTATGTCCGGGCGATGGAAGGAATCGAGCGAAAGATCGCCTTCTCGGCCGCTGCGGGCTTCGTGCTGTTGGCCGCCTTTTTCTTTTCCAGGCAATCGATGGAGTTGGCGCTGGCGAATATTCGGAATCATCGGGAGGTTTCCAGCGGTCCTTTTACCCCTGCTTCCCAGGAGATGTTCAATTATATTAAAACGAATACGGAGCAGGATTCGGTGATTGTCTTCTTTAAACCCAGGGCGATGCGGTTGCTTGCCGGCCGCCCGTCGCTGGAGTGGAACAACCCGTCCGAACTTCCCCCCGGCCAATACTTCTGCTTTTACCATAACGAGGATGAAGGACATCAATTATCCGCTTCGGATATCGAAGCCCTTCAGGGGTCCGGCAAAATAAAATTGATGTTTCAGAATTCCGATTTTCAGTTGTTTCAAATTATTACCGCCGGTGGAGGTTGAGGGAATTCTCCTGGAGTAGATTGAATCTTTCGACAGGACCGTTTTTGGGAGGATTAACTCTTTAAGGGAACCTGATTCGCACTTCAGGGATTGACTTATACATATCAAAGGAAGAAATTTATCATTGAATCGGAATTGACGGGCTCTTTGGAGCCGGATTCCAACATAGTGATGTAAAACGAAGGCTTTAGCTGGCTGACGATTTTACCGGTTTTTCAAGATAACTTTCATCTGAGAAGTCTGAAAAAGATTTTGGGAACCATTCATCACAACCGGCGTCTAAACCATATGGTCGAAAACTCCGGAGGTGGATCCATGAAACGCATGACTCGGACCGTCCTTTTGCTGGTACCGGTTGTCATTTTTTTGCTATCGGCTTGCACCTTGCTTCAGCCGAAGCCGCCTGAAGTGAAGTCGAATGTGGCCCACGACCTTTCGCCGCAGGCATCGGATTCAGATTTGGGGGAATTGGTCGACGGCAACAGCGCCTTTGCTTTCGATTTGTACCATCAGGCGGCCTCGAACGGGGATAACCTGTTTTATTCACCTTACAGTATTTCCGTCGCCTTGGCCATGACCTACGCCGGGGCAACCGGGGATACGGCGGTCCAGACGGCGCAAACGCTGCATTTCACCCTGCCTGCGGAGCGGCTTCATCCGGCGTTCAACCGATTGGCGCTGGCGCTGGAGAGCCGGTCCAAAGTGGAGGGGTTGAAACCCGGCGAGGCATTCCAATTAAGTGTCGCGAATTCCCTCTGGGGCCAAAGCGGTTTTCATTTTGAGCAGCCCTTCCTGGACGTGCTCGCGCAGAACTATGCCGCTGGGATGCGCCTGGTGGATTATCGGAAGGACGCCGAAACCGCGAGACTCGCGATCAACGATTGGGTCAGCCATTCCACCAACCAGAAGATCAAGGACATTATCCCGCCGGGCGCGCTCGACGCGCTCACCCGCCTGGTGCTGGCCAACGCCGTGTATTTCAAGGCCGCCTGGCAGGAACCTTTCGATGAGAAAATGACGCAGCCGGATACGTTTCACCTGCTGGACGGGAGCGGTGTGCAGGTCGATATGATGCACCAATCGACCAGCCTGAATGCCATGCAGGGAGACGGATATCGCGCGGTGGAGTTGCCTTATGCGGGCGGTCAACTCTCAATGCTCGTGCTGCTGCCGGACGACGGGCGGTTTTCCGACGTTGATGCGCGTCTGAACGCGGGGCTGGTGGCGCAAACCGTGGCCGCTTTGAAGCCGGTGGAAGTCGATCTGTCGCTGCCGAAATTCAAAATGGAATGGTCGATGGAGTTATCAAGGGGCTTGCAGGCGCTGGGTATGACGGATGCCTTTAATCCGGATCGTGCGGACTTTTCCGGAATGGACGGTGCACGGGATCTCTACATCAGCCTGATTCTGCACAAGGCCTTCGTATCGGTTGACGAGAACGGCACGGAGGCCGCGGCGGCGACGGTTGTCGTGGTCGAAGCGTCGGCCATGCCCGTCAACCCGGTCGAGCCCATGCAATTCAAGGTGGATCGACCCTTCCTCTTCCTGATCCGCGACAACCCGACGGGAACGATCCTGTTCGCCGGACGGGTGACCAACCCGGCGGCTTCGTAACCCGTGCGGCGAATCATTGATCTAGGTTGAAAGCTAGCCACACCGCGGCTCGCAGAGCCGCGGTGTGATTTTCTTTCGATTGCGGAAATCCCCCTTTGCCGCCGAACTAACGTCGTCTGCCGCGAAGGATCTCCCGTTACCGGATCATGAGATTGGATTACAATCCTTCGGTGGGATTGGGAGGGTGATATGAAGCCCGTTATCGACGTGCATGAACATATCTTTCGCGGCCGGGATATCCCGCTCAAGGGGTATTTGTTATCCCGCCGATATGATGAATGGTACCTCCGGCTGATTGCACCGTTTTTGGCTTCCATTATCGAAAGGGCCATCCGGGGAGAAATCCGCGGAATTCTTCCCGACCTGGTGGAGAATTTCGTCTATGCCTACATGGGACAGGGCTACCGCCGCTGGGAAGAGATTCTTGCCATGCGCGATGTTGGCGAGATTTCGCAGAAATTGATCGAGACCTTTCAAAATGACCAAATCCAATTATACGTTCCCTTGATGATCGATTTCGATTATTGGTTTAAGGATCCGCGGCCCGTGTCGATCGACGAACAGATCGAAACCGTCTACCGGAAGGTCGTGCTTCCCTACAAAGGAAGGATCCATCCGTTTGCGCCCTTCGACCCGGCCAGGGAACTGGCTTACCGGGCGGGACTGCCGGGCCCAAGCGATCCGGACGGCGGTCCACCGGAAAAATTTAGTTCCTTGGAACTGACGAAAGAAGCTGTCCGGAAGAAGGGTTTTATCGGCGTGAAGGTATACAACACGCTTGGTTACCGGCCGCTCGGAAACGCCGCAGTGGATGATAAGCGGCGATGGATCTTTAACCGCAACGGCCGCAGTCGGTATTCCGCATTTACCGGCGAACAGTTCGATCAGGTGCTGGCGGAGCTGTACGAATTCTGTGAGCGGGAAGAGGTTCCGATCACAGCACATTGCGTCTCCAACGGCATCGAGGCCTACCCGGGAGCCAGTTTCGATTTCGGCGACCCGCAGTATTGGCGGCCGGTATTGGACCGGTATCCCCGACTGCATCTGAATCTGGCCCACTTCGGATGGAATAATCCCGAGGGATATTCTCCCCGGGAACGCTGGCCGTGGATCCGGCGATCCTTCCGCAGGATGGGCGATTATTTTAGCGGCCGATCGGATGCCGACCGGAAAGGGGTTGGGAGCAGAAAAAGCTCGGGGACCTGGGTTGGAAAAATCTGCGCAATGTTGGAAAAATACGATTTTTTATTTGCGGATGTGGCGCACCATATGGTGATGGAGGATGCGGATATTCCAAAATTCCAGGCTTCCTACCGGGCAATGCTCGCGGACTATCCCGAATTGATCCCCGCCCGGCTTCTTTTTGGAATCGATTGGCATATTATCACCCGGGTGGACCGTTTTACCGAGTTTAAGGAGCGATACGTCCGGGTGCTTTCCGGCGGAGGCATCTTCAACGGCGAAGAGATGGAAAAATTTTTCGGAGGGAACGCCCTGCATTTTCTGGGGTTGCTTCCGCCCGGAACGCGGTCGAAAGCCGGGTGGACCGGGAACCGCAAACGTTTGAGGGCGTTTTATAAACGGAAACACATCCGCCCGCCGAAATGGTTCCAATCGACGGACCTACCGGCAACCGCCGGGTGATTTTCGGAATTTCACTTGACCGTTTATTTTTAGTATGGTAAATTTGACGCAGATCGAAAACAAGAGGCGCATTGTATGTTTATCGTCATGGTCCTCTCCCGGAAGGCGGCCGATCCCAAGCGGATTGGCATTTTGCCTTCTAGAAATGCGCCTGCCGGCCGATAGACGTTCCTGTCAGACCTCCGTAGCCACGGGCGCATTTTCCGGCCCGTGGTTTTTATTTTCTCAAAACCACGGATCATCGAAAAGCCGTGGTTTTTCTTATCTCTGAGGGAAAAATGGCCGTACAACAACCCAAAGAAGGAACCTTTCGAGAGCGGCTCGCCATTCTTTGGAACTATTCCAAAGGATTTCGCGGCTCGTATCTGCTCGCCATGGTCTCGCAGGCGGGTTCGAGCACGGCCAAAGCGGTAACCTTCTTCCTGCTGGGATTCCTGGTCGACCAGACCGTCGGCCATAATACGTTCATGGACTTGCTGCCGCTGCTTGCGGGCGGCATCATCGCGCTGGCCCTCCTGGACGGACTCTTTTCTTTCCTCAGCGGCCGGTTCGCGGCCAAATCCTCGGAAAACGTCGCCCGGCGGCTGCGCAACTCGCTCTACGACCATATCCAGCATCTGCCGTTTACCTACCATGATCACATGGCCGCGGGCGAACTGATCCAGCGCAGCACGTCCGACGTGGACGCGGTGCGCCGCTTTTTCGCCGATCAGGCGATCGGCGTCGTGCGCATTGTGATGCTGTTTGTGGTCAACCTGGTGGCGCTGCTCCTCCTGAATGCGAAGCTGGCACTTTCGTCGGTCGTGGTGGTGCCCGCGATCGTGGTCGTTTCGGTTTTCTTCTTCCGGCGGGTTTCCAAGGTGTACGACGACTACCAGGATCAGGACGCGATTCTATCCACCATGCTGCAGGAGAACCTGGCCGGCGTGCGGGTGGTGCGGGCGTTTGCCCGGCAGGATTTTGAATCGGCCAAGTTCGAAAAGGAAAATACCGAGAAATACCGGCGCGGGCGCATCCTGCTCCTGATGCATTCGCTCTTTTGGCCCTCCAGCGACATCCTCTGCGCATCGCAGGTTCTAGCTGGCTTTATTCTCGGAGCGCTGATGACGATCCACGGGGAAATCACGGTCGGCCAGTACATCTCCTATACCGGACTGGTCGTGTACCTGATCTGGCCGATGCGCGATCTCGGCCGGTTGATCGTGCATGCCTCCAACGGCATGGTATCCGCTTTCCGCACGGGGGAGATTTTGCGGGAGCATGTGGAAGATCTGGATGCGGGTTCCTACCGGCCGGCGGGTCCATCCCGCGGCGAGGTGGAATTCCGCAACGTCTCGTTCGATTATCACGGGGATATAAGCGTCCTGCGGGATATCACCTTCCACTGCCTGCCGGGGCAGGCAGTCGCGCTTCTGGGGCCGACCGGCTCCGGAAAGACAACGCTGGTCAACCTGCTGCCGCGCTTCTACGAATACACCGCCGGCAGCATCCTGCTGGACGGGGTGGAACTGCGCGAGTATCCCAAGCGCTACCTCCGGCGGCTGATCGGAATCGTCGAACAGGAGCCTTTCCTGTTCTCGCGCACCATCCGCGAGAACATCGTCTACGGTGTGGAGCGCGAGGTGCCGGACGGGGAAGTGGAAGCGGCCGCACGCGCCGCCGCGCTGCACGACGTAATCCTGAGCTTCCCCGAAGGATACCGGACGCTGGTCGGGGAGAAGGGGGTGACGCTTTCCGGCGGCCAAAAGCAGCGCGTGGCGATTGCCCGCGCCATCCTGAAGAACCCGCGCCTGCTGATCCTCGACGATTCCACCTCGTCGGTGGATTCGGAGACGGAAGCCGAAATCCGCGGCGCGCTGGAACGGCTGATGCGCGGGCGCACCACGTTCATCATCGCCCACCGCGTACAGAGCGTCATGCACGCCGATCAGCTCCTGGTGTTGGACAGGGGCCGGATCATTCAATCCGGCACGCACGAGGAATTGATGCATCGGGACGGTTTCTACCGGCGTATCTTCCTCCTGCAATCCAGAATCGACGAGGAGGTGGAATTGGAGACGGCGTCGGGCGAAGGTACACATGCTTCGCTGGTCTCGTAGGGACGTCGCAGGGAAGTTCGTCATGCCCGAGTGTTCGAATTTTACCCTCGGGAGGTTTCCCCGGGGGCGGGCATCCAGAATCGTCGTGGATGATTCGGAGGGAATTTTAAATGGATTCCCGCCCCCGGCTTCGCCGAGGGCAGCCCCGCCCCAGCCCCCGCTTCGCGAGGGCAGGCTTTCGCTGGGGTAGGCCGGGGGCCAAGCACACCCTCGCTTTGCGTTCATCCCGGCTCTTGAAACAGAGGCGAGACGGGATGCTTCCCTCGCTCGCGAATTCTTCGCATCGGAAGAACACCGATGCTCATCGCTCGGAGGGTGCCACGAGGGCAGGCGCGGGAATGAGCACATAGTCCACGCCGGATGCGAATACCTACGCTTGCGTGAGATAGGCAGGGAACGGAGCTAAACATGTCGGCCATCGAATGGGAAGAAGAAGATTTTGAAGAATCTTGGGACGGACAGACCCTGGCCCGGATGCTGGGGCTCGCGGCCCGGAAAAGACTCTGGATGGGGGGGTTCCTGGCCACCGTCACGCTGGTGGCGGTTTCGGATTCCGTCTTCACCTATCTGAAGAAGCTGGTCATCGACCAGGCCATCACACCGGGGAAGCCGGAATCGCTTGTATGGATCTTCGCGCTGTTTGCGACGCTCTCCATCCTCCAAGCGGCCGGTGTGTTCACCTTCATCTACCTGGCCGGGCTGCTCGGGGAACAGATCCAGTACGACCTCCGCCGGAGCATGTTCACCCGCTTGCAATCTCTTTCCTTCAGCTACTTCGACCGTACGCCGGTCGGCTGGATCATGTCCCGCGTCACTTCCGATCCGGCCAAGGTCGCGGACTTGGTCACCTGGGGGCTGATGGACGCCACCTGGGCGACAATGAGCATTGTCTCGGCCTTGGTTTTCATGCTCTACCTGCAGTGGACGCTCGGTATCCTCGTCTTCCTGACCATCCCGGTGCTAGTCTTCGCCGGCGCGCTGTTCAAGCAGCGGATCATCCGGCAATACCGCCAGGTGCGGCAGATCAATTCCAAGATCACCGCCTCCTTCAACGAGACGATCACCGGTGTGCGCGTGATCAAGGCGCTGGGGCGCGAGGAGAAAAATCTGCACGAGTTCCAGAATCTTACCGACGGAATGTATACCGCCGGATTCCGCGCTGCCTGGCTCTCGGCGCTCTTTCTGCCGGTGGTGCAGGGGATCGGAGCGGTGGCGCTGGCCACCGTGGCGTGGTTCGGCGGGGCGCGCGCGATCCAGGGGACGATCTCGATCGGCACCATCCAGGCCTTCATCGGCTACGTGACCTTTATGCTCTGGCCGGTCCAGGACCTGGCGCGCGTGTTTTCCGAAATGCAGCACGCCATCGCCTCGGCCGAACGCTCCTTCTCGCTGGTCGATTCCCTTCCGGAGATCGTCGACCGGCCG